>CALHMG010000127.1 GCA_938034705.1 uncultured Gammaproteobacteria bacterium | reverse complement strand
CTTGAAGTCTTCAAACGGAAAGTCGGTCGGAACGTTAGCCGTCTTTGAGATTGAAGAATCAACCCACTTCTGCGCTGCCGCCTGGACATCGACGTGTTCACGCGGGGTGATGGCGTCAGATGCGACAAAGTAGTCCGGCAGATTGCCATTGGTAGCTGTCGCCTCGCCGTCGACCAGCGCGCGATACGCCAGTAACTCATAGGAAAAGACATCTACTTTTTCTTTGGTCTTCCGACCTTCGCGAATCACGTTGCGGCTGTACTGATGCGCAAACGAAGGCTCAATGCCGTTACTCGCGTTGTTCGCCAGAGACAGACTGATGGTGCCCGTTGGCGCGATAGACGTGTGATGGGTAAAGCGACAGCCTTCACTCGCCATGCGATCGGTCAGCTCAGGGGAGAACTGCTGCATGTACCGGCTGTACTTGGCGTGCAGGGTCGAGCCCTTGATGTTGTCGCCGGCCTTGAAACCGTCGCGACGCATCTCCGGGCGAACATCCAGCATTTCTGCAGTGACCGTGTAGTCGGCTGCCAGTACCGGCGCAACACCCTTCTCTGCGGCAAGTTCGATACCAACTTCCCAGCCGACCTCGGCCATCTCTTTCGCTATTCGGTCGGTGAACTCAAGTGACTCTTCGCTACCGTAGCGAAGCTTCATCATCGTCAGCGCGGAGCCGAGTCCGAGGAAGCCCATGCCGTGACGTCGCTTGGCCTCGATCTCTTCGCGTTGCTTGCCGAGCGGGAGTCCGTTGATCTCAACGACGTTGTCGAGCATGCGGGTAAATACCGCAACGACTTCGCGATACTTGTCCCAGTCGAATGTCGGGTTATCAGAGAACGGGTCCCTGACGAATTTGGTCAGGTTCACTGAACCCAGCAGACACGCGCCATAAGGAGGCAGCGGCTGTTCACCGCACGGGTTAGTTGCCCTGATTTCTTCGCAGAACCAGTTGTTGTTCATTTCGTTGATGCGGTCGACCAGGATGAAGCCCGGTTCCGCATAGTCGTACGTGGACGTCATGATGAGGTTCCACAGACGCTTCGCCGGGATGGTCTTGTAGACGCGGCAGGCCACTTCGCCGATATCGTTGGAGACATACCCTTCGCGGGTCGGCCAGCGACGCCAGACAATTCTCATGTCGGGATCGCTCATCTCTTCGGGCGACGCCGGGAACATCAGATCCCAGTCGCTGTCGTTTCGAACCGCTTCGATAAACTCGTCGGTAATCAGACATGACAGATTGAACTGTCGCAGACGGCCGTCTTCGCGCTTGGCACGGATAAAATCAGGGCAGTCCGGATGCGTAATATCAAACGTCCCCATCTGAGCGCCGCGTCGACCACCGGCTGAAGATACGGTGAAACACATGGCATCGAAGATATCCATGAACGACAGTGGCCCGGACGTGTAAGCACCAGCGCCGCTGACAAAGGCGCCCTTGGGACGCAATGTCGAGAACTCATAGCCGATACCGCAGCCGGCCTTAAGTGTAAGACCTGCTTCATGGACCGAGCTGAGGATGCCGTTCATTGAATCCGGGATGGTGCCGGACACCGTGCAGTTGATGGTGCTGGTCGCGGGCTTGTGTGCCTGCGCGCCGGCATTGGAAGTAATGCGCCCGGCCGGGATCGCACCATTGTCCAACGCCCAGAAAAATTTGGTGTACCACTCGTTCTTCTTCGCTTCAGTCTCTTCGACGTCAGCAAGTGCTCTGGCTACCCGCGCGTAAGTCCCTTTAATGTCGACGTCTATGACATCGCCCGACTTGGCCTTGAGACGATACTTTTTGTCCCAGATATCTATCGACGCTGGCTGAAAGTCGATGGATACGTCGCCGCTGTTTTCGGCGACATTTGTGAGCTTCTGGCTCGTTCCCTGCGATGTCTCGTTCGCTGCCTTCATGGGTTTATTCTGACCTCCTTAAGGTACTTCCGTTGTCGTCAGCTGCGCTTGGGTTCGATCCTTCGAACGTCACGCAGAAATCTCTGGTTTTCTACTACTGTTCTCTACAACGCCAAATCACGTTACCGGGAACACTCCAGACAGCACGTCGTGCAACCTCGAAAACCCAGCGTCAGGCAAGTGCGAGCGGTCTGCAATGAAGTCAGACTGGCTGATCACTTGTTCGGTTGTTGGCTGGTGTCTCGTGCTGGTTGAGAGGTTGTCTTCGGTCGTTCTGGCGTCGTTCACTTCAATTCTGCAAATACTGCAAATACTGCTTTCTACTGCGATACCGCTTGCAGTGCACAACTCGCTATACCCACAGCAACCGATCTCAAGTGTGCATCCCCGCGAGCCACATCCCGTGGCCTCGCCGCTTGAAAACTTAAGATCTCGCGTCCGACCGTCACCGTTGTTCGAGGGGCCCGTACCCAGACTAATCCAACTCACTTCAGCATGATCTTCCCAAGATCACACCAGACCGGGCGCAGCCTATCGACAGTTCGACAACAAATGATGGCTCGTTCGACGACTCATACTATAAGAGCGTTCGTGCAATGCCTTCCCGGAAACCGCCACAGTTTGTGTTCGCTGACGCGAATTTTACGCTTCGAATACATGATGTGGTGTTTCAGCGCCCCGCAAACCACTACATGTAGTGCGCGGGAGGTGTAGTTCACCCTATATGTGGGCAAACATCAAGATCTAACACGGTCAGTTTGGGAAAAAACCGACCAGCCGCAGCGACGCCCGGGCGGGTGCCCACGGTCTTTTCAGACGATGGTCCCGGCGCTGCTTCTGCGAGCAACAGACGAGCTGCGGTCTGCTTTTAAATGCTGCAGAAGCTGTCGCCTGGCTGTGCGAACTCAAAGTAGATCCGCAGCTTCCATCGAC
>CALHMG010000126.1 GCA_938034705.1 uncultured Gammaproteobacteria bacterium | reverse complement strand
ACCCGTTTGTTCTAGTCGTTAATCCAGACGGAAAGTACAAGACTTTTGAAGACGTTGAGAAAGCGGCCGCAGCGGGTGCGGAGATCACTTATTCATCAGCCGGCGTTGGTACACTGCTGCACATCGCGGCGGCTGTGTTTGCGGACTCGGTAGGCGCAGATTTTGAAAAGATGACGCACGTACCTTTTAAGGGTGGCGCAAAGGCCGCTGCCGCAGTGATGGGTGGACAGGTTGATCTGTCGTTCCAGAACCTGTCGAGCGTTATTGGTCCGATTCAAGCCGGCAAGCTTGTGCCGGTGATGGTCACAACCAAAGAGCGTTTCAAGGCGATCCCTGACGTACCGACAGCATCAGAAGTCGGACACCCACAGATGGAGTCAATCATTGGCTGGAGCGCGCTTTATGGTCCGCCGGGACTGCCAGATGACGTTGTGGCCAAGTGGGTTGAAGTGCTTGGCAAGGTGAAGGAAGACAAGTCCTGGCTCCGGCTGAACGCCAAGCTCGGTAACATCCCTTCGATCAATACACCGGATGAGATGAAGAGCTTTGCCAAAGGGCAGTTCGAGACGTTTCAGCGTATTACGTCAAAGCTTGGGATGACCATCAAGTAGATCGGGTCCTCCTTTGTTGATTCAGTGCTTCGGTCGCGTGTGCTGCGGCCGAAGCCTTTATTCAAGTGACGACACATTGGCTCAATGAAAACCTCAGCACGCGGCGATATTTTTCTCGGGATTGGCGTTATCGCGCTGGCGCTGATCACAAATTTTGTGATCATTCCGGCGGGTGTGAGTCTGCCGCCCAAGGTACCGTTCAAGGCACTGGAGCCTGCCTTCTGGCCCAACATCATCGTCTGGGTGCTCGCTTTTCTCGGACTGGTGTTGCTGGTTCAGGGTTTGCTCGCCAACCGGCGCAGTCAGGCGCAGCCGGACGCAGCAACTAACTCCGGGGAGGCCGGGAAAACGGCTAACGTCGGCACCGCCGCGATCGCGGTGGCTCTGCTTTTTGTGTTCAATTTTCTTCTCAACACCGTCGGATTTATTGTGGCTTCGGTGTTGTTGCTGCCGGTGTTCATGTGGCTGATGGGTGAGCGCCGATACTGGTTGATGGCCACTATCGCGATTCTGCTGCCGTTCGCGCTGCACTTTTTCTTTCGTCATGTGGCGTCCGTGTATGTGCCACTTGGCTTTCTCGAACCCTGGCTTGGTTAGCGACACCCGTATTTATGATTGAGAACGTAGCTGCAGCCTTCGCGCTTTTCGCAAGCGTCGACAACGTACTGGCGATTTTCGTCGGCGTGCTCATTGGCACGATCGTTGGCGCGATACCGGGCATGACGGTGACGATGGGAGTTGCGCTGGCGCTGCCATTCACTTTCGCGATGCAGCCCGTCACCGGCATCCTGCTGCTGCTGGGGGTATACAAGGGCGGTCTGTACGGTGGCTCAATCACGGCAATTCTCATCAATACGCCGGGCACGCCGCCTGCGGCCTGTACCGCGCTTGATGGTTATCCGCTCGCGCAACAGGGCAATTCCCGCAAAGCGCTGGATATGGCGCTGTATTCATCATGCATTGCGGATTTTATTTCCAATCTCTCGCTGATCCTGCTCGCCGGTTTTCTCGCGGCGCTGGCGCTGAAATTCGGTCCGCCCGAGTTTTTTACGCTAATCGTGTTCTCGCTGACGATCATCGCAGGTGTTTCTGGCGACAGGCTGGCTAAAGGGTTGATCTCCGCGTGCCTTGGACTGATTCTCGCAACGATCGGTCTCGACATTATCTATGGCACCAATCGCTTCGTTTTTGGTGAACCCGAGTTGATGGCGGGGCTGAACTTTATTCCCGTGTTGATTGGTCTGTTCGCCATACCGATCGTGCTCGATCAGTACTGGACGGGCGTGACTGCCGCGGGTCAATCAAACGCGCTCAATCGCGTCGGTGTGACAATGGCCGAGTTCAAACGGTCGTTCAAATCGATTATCCGCGGTAGTTTGATCGGTGTAGGCCTTGGTGCGATACCCGGGATCGGTGGTGCGCCTGCAGCATTCCTGAGCTATAGCGAAGCGCGTCGCACCTCGAAGAACGGAGACAACTTCGGCAAAGGCGAGCTTGAAGGTGTTGCCGCCGCTGAGGCCGGCAACAACGGTGTCGCGGGCGCAACCATGATTCCTCTGCTGGCACTCGGTGTACCCGGGGACGTGATCACGGCCGTGATTCTGGGTGCATTCATGATTCACGGCCTGCGTCCCGGTCCGTTTCTGTTCGAGCAGAACATTGACATGATCTACGCGCTGTTCATGGGCATCATGTTGAGTTCGATATTCCTCTTTGTCGTCGGCAAAGTGGCGATTCGATTTCTTAGCCGGATATCCCAGATCCCGAACTCGGTTCTCCTGCCCTGCGTGCTTGTGCTGTGCACTTTCGGCGGCTACGCCGTGAACAACAGCATGTTCGATATTCTGGTGATGTTCCTGATCGGGGCGCTGGGATTTCTCATGCTCAGACTCAAGCTGCCAGCGGCTCCTTTTCTTATCGCCTTCGTGCTGGGTCCACTGCTTGAAGACAATTTCAGGCAGGCGCTTCTGATAGGCAAGGGCGACCCCATGATCTTCTTCAGAAGCGCGATCTGCATTATTTTCTGGATCCTGACAGCCGTCTCGCTGGTGTTTATCGCCAAGCGAGGAATTCAGGACTCCAGGCTGGTAGAATCCCTGGCGCGAAAGAAATAAACGGGTCGACCTGGGCTTCACGCACTCGCGATTTGACAGGGCTTGTTCCGGTTGTGCTGACCC
>CALHMG010000125.1 GCA_938034705.1 uncultured Gammaproteobacteria bacterium | reverse complement strand
ATCACCGTAAGAGACGGCAAGTTTTGGGACGGCGACACCGAATGGGTGCCGCGCGGCTACAACGTGTACCCGCTCCAATGGTCCGGCCCGGACGCCACCCAACCCGACTGGGCGTACACGCGCCAATACTTCGACCGCGCGTTGGAGACGGGTTGTAATGTGATCCGCTGCTGGTTGTACAACGAAGAAGCCTGGCACGGCATGTACGAGCCTGACGGGCTACTCAACGATCCGCAGTGGGCGATCGTGGACGAGTTGTTGAACATGGCGGAACGGTACGGGGTGCGCCTCTACCCAGCCCTCTGGAATTGGCGGGCGGCGTTCGGCGGAGCCAACGGCAACAAAGACGTGTGGGTGGATGACTCACCGTTCTGGCATCACCTACACGTTTTCACTCGGCGATACGCTGGTCGGCCGGGCATTTTCGCGGTGGATGTGATGAATGAACCACCACCATCGTTTATCTACGAGATCGACGAGGCCGCCGTACAGATCAAAGGCTACGACCCCGGAATGCTCGTAGGCCCAGGCACCGAGGGTCAGGGTTACCTGAACTACGGATCCAGCACGTTGGGGGATTGGGAAGCAGTGAACAAGCTCGACAGCATCGATTTCGCGACGGCGCACCTGTACCCGTATGACGTTCTGATCGCCGGCGGGTCTTGGGACCCTGCCGATTTGCCGCAACTGTTACGCACGTTGAAGCAGCGGTCGGATGGGAAACCTTTGGTGGTGGGGGAGTGGTCTGGTATGAACGGCGGCACCATGGCCGTCGGTGCTACTGAAGCGACGCTTGATGCGGTTGAGGATGCCGAGGTCGGTCACCTGTTCTGGGATGTACAGGTCGATAACAGTCAGGGGTTTAACGGCCCGAAGACTTGGCGGTTGGATTCGATTGCGCTGGAACTGATTGGTGCCCCGAATTTGCCTTACGATCCGGTACCACCCGTAGTACCACCGCCTGTCGTGACCCCAGAGCCCGACGGGTTCGAACTGGATGAACGGACCTGGAAGAAACTGAAACGCCGCATCGGGCGCCTAGAAAACCGTGTCGCCGAACTCGAAGCCGCCCTAGACGTCCACGAAGACAACCCAGACGCACACCACGCATGACGTATCGTCCGTTGCCTGAAGGTTTACGTATCGGCGACTCTAAGATCCACGGCCAAGGCGTCATCGCGACCCGAGACTTCCCATCCGATCATTGGTTCGGGGTCGCTAGGTACGACATCCCTGACGGCCCATCCATAGACCCGATACGCACACCGCTCGGCGGGTTCATCAACCATTCCGACACCCCGAACTGTCGGATACGTGCCGCCACGTCAATGATTTTCATGCTCGACTCGATCGTCGATATCGCGGCGGGCGAAGAACTCACCATCTCCTATACAATGTACGACCCCACCGACGGTTAGCCGAGGATCGTTTTGAGTCCCAACTGGTAGCCGGATTCGTTGTCGTACGCGGTATGAACGCCACTTAAAGTTCTGTAGTGGGCGAAGTGGAGGCAGGTGTCGCGTACGATGTCGGCTTGCCCGTCGGACAGTATCAACGATTGTGCGATGGTGGCGTGTGTCGCCCCAGCAGCGGCGCCGTGCCCCGCGGGTAGCCCTGGGTGGGTGGGGGAGCCTTCGTTGTAGGCTGTCATGTTGAACCCGAAGTATTCTTCTGGCCTTACGGCCCCGTAGAACCATTTCGCCGAGAACGCGGCCCTAAGGGCTTCGTTGACGTTGTGGCCGAGTAGGTCGTAGAAGGCTGGTTGTTTATCGAGGAACGGTTCGTGTGGTTCGGTGTCGTCGCATTTCCAGCCTGCTCCGTTGTCGAGTAGCCAGATGACGAGTATGCGTCCGAGGTCGGTTGGCTGGTCCATCCGTACCAGCTGCGCCGCCTTCTCAGGATCCGGTTCGCCTAGGCCGAACACGTGGTCTTGTAGCGGGCCTGGCACATCAGGGTTGACGCCGTGGTTCTCAAAAAACCATGACGGCCACACACCCTGTGCCACATCCATCCTGACCCGCATCACCTCATGCATCGCATCCCGCAACCTGTCGCCCGTAAGCGGTGTCAGGCCGTAACATTCGCCGACCATCGGCGACGCCAACATACTGGTCCCATCATCAGGCGGCACTTCCATCAGCGGATATTCGAGTAGAGGTCCGGTGTTACCTTTTTGGAAACTAGTCATACCCGAACTGTAACCGACGCTAAGACAGCGCCTGTTACGATTGGAAGCCAGTTAACCAGTTATCTAGTTAGGAAAACAACATGATTGTAAAAGTAACCACAGGACGTAGCGTCCACTACTACTCACGCATAACGCGAGTAGACACCGAGGGAATATTCATCGAAACCGATGAAGGCCGAACAGGCGAAATGGTCAAATTAGACAACTCGTCTGTGTTCACCACGCCAAGCGAATACCACAAAGGTTTTGGCGATCCTTCGCCCACACAGGTCGCACAGGTCCACGTACTGCTCGACGAAACCGGCGCTCGCGAAATCGTGGCCGTCAACTGTAGCCACCCCCACGGTGCATGGCTGATGACCGACGAAGGCGAAACTATAGACCGGCTTAAATCATTCGCCTATCTGCCAACTCCTGAGCGGGTCGCTGAAGCACGTCAGGCTTTGGTCGACTCTAATAAGCCCGGACCGGACGTTGGAACCCGAACGGGACCGTAGACGGATCGGTGACCACCATCAGGGTTTCGCCCCTCGGACCGTAAATGATCCGAGGGGCGTCCTTATCGACAACATCGGCCTCAATGTAAGGCGGGTTGCTATCTTCCCACTGGGTTATATGCTCACGCCAAACAGGCATTCAGTTGACCTTCGTTGATAGTCGAAGTCGGCGTCGTTCTCGCGGGGTTGTTTCGCCCCATACGCCGTCGCCGCGCATATCCGGTTCATGTTTCAACGCCCACTGTAAGCATTCGGTTTTG
>CALHMG010000124.1 GCA_938034705.1 uncultured Gammaproteobacteria bacterium | reverse complement strand
GTCTGTAATCTCAAAATTCATGGCGTATCAGTCGTGGTTTCCGATTGTGTGTTTGAGTTGTTAATTGACGTGTGGTCGGTCATTCTGGCCAACGCCAGTCGGCCGCGTGCAAGTCGACTGGTAAACGCGGCCTCGGATATCTCACAGACCTCGGCAGCCTCCCGATACGAAAGACCTTCCACGGCGACAAGCAATATCGCGGCCCTTTGGCCATCTGGCAACGATGCCAGCGATTCGGCGACGCGCCGAAACTCATCCCTTAATTCAGGACCCGCCGCTGACATTTCGACAACCGAGTCGGGATACTCAAGTGCCACTTTGTCCCGGCGCCGTGAGGTTGCCCGGATTTGATTCAGCGAAACCGAACGCACAATACTGAACATCCAATTGTCAACCCGAGTACCGCGCTCGAACTGATGCAGACGCGCAAGAGCACGCTCATAAGATGCCTGGACGACATCATCCGCATCTTCGATCGACTGGCAGAGACCGAACGCAAATCTCCGCAAACGCGGTTGCAGCGCTATCATCGCTTCTACAGTCTCGCGATCGGCTGGAGCCATCTGTTTCAAATCAGCTGCATCTCGTCCTTGACGAAAGCTCGTGTTGACGTATCCGTCGCGTAGCGATCTCAGCCGGCCACTGCCGCGCACCGTTTCGTGTCTCGTGTTGAGACGACCCACAGCGGGACAAATGAACCCTTCTCGTTAAATCTGTGATTTTTCGCATTCCGTTTCTCGAGGGGTTTCATGTGGAGCGCACGTTGTTGCCCTAATGCCGCAGAAAACCTGCGGTCAAATATTTGCCGGCACCCAATGACCGCTGTCTGCGCGGCATGCAGCCTTTCGCTGTCGAACGACTCCTTGGGTTAATACGAAAACCTCTTCGTACTCGCGACACCACTCTAAAGTGAAGTCATTTCGATAGGTCCGTATTGGCGTCACATCGCCAGTTATGTAGCCGCCAACACTGCGCCAGCTTATGCCTTGGCCGCTTGGCATGGTCTCTAACGCTTCCTGCCGAGCCGCATCCGCAATACCGCGATCTTCTTCGGATAATGCTCGTAGCTCCGGAACCGCGCACCCAGTCAAAAAGGCCAGCACAGCAAGTCCAAGCAGCAACCGAATGACCTCACACGAAGAACTGCTACAAAATCCGAGGGAGCTGAAGTGGGCTTCTCGCATCACTTCTTCCACCCGTTTGCAATTGCCTCGGCTTCTTCTTCGGCCGATACCTCTCTGGCACCTTCTCGCTCGAAATGATCTCGCACAGTTTCACTTTTCGCTTTTGCAGATTCTTCCGGGTCACCCGATTTTCGGCTATCACCATCGTCCCGATCGCTATCGTCCCGATCACCGTCTTCCTTGTCTCCGTCTCCCTTGTCTCCGTCTCCCTTGTCGCCGTCTTCCTTGTCCCCTCCTTCGTTCTCGCCGTCTTCCTTATCACCGTCTTCCTTGTCGCCGTCTTCCTTATCGCCGTCTTCCTTGTCGCCGTCTTCCTTGTCGCCGTCTTCCTTGTCGCCGTCTTCCTTGTCGCCGTCTTCCTTGTCGCCGTCTTCCTTATCGCCGTCTTCCTTATCGCCGTCTTCTCGCTCACTATCGCCTTTGTTGTGAACTACCCAACCGTTCGCGATATACGTGTGGTCACCGTCAAGCAACAGGTTGTAAACCACAGCTTCGGTTGCGCCACTGCTGGCTTCGATGGAGTCAATGGGAACTGGCACCGTAGTGGCCACCCAAGTCGTCGCGATTGCCTGACCACCCACCTCCGACGATTGCGAACGAAAATCCCCTTGCCAACGCTTTAAAGCAGATCCGACCGTGATGACTTCGACGTCAAGGCGTGGGTTCTCCTTGAACGTCTCACCAGGGTCCAACGAAGCCCAACCCGAAACGCTCATAAACGGGTGCTCAGCTGTGACAAAGGGTAGTTCACCGTTGAAGCTATGAAGCATCCGCCCTGCCAAAGGAACAACTTCCACCCCCGTGACTCGATTGACTGCGCCGTTATAGCCCATCACCCGATCGCCACTACGTAATGATTCGATTGCCCGAATACTTCCATCGGCCATCAGTATTTCAGTGCCGGCTACGAAACAACTACTTTCCGAATCAGCATAAGCATTAACGATATCTATCGATGCTGTCGTTGGATGAAACGATATCGGGCTTAAAATCAGCGCGCCAGCGAGGGCAGTCGCTGTGGCGACTCGTAGCGGCGACAACCGGAATCGTTGGGGCAACTGAGTCAGTGCTCCGCGATTGTTGGGCATAACGAAGATTCTCGTGTGGTCGGGTTTAGACTGGGTACTCTTTCATTATCTTGATAAACACCTGGACGAGCGATTCCTTTCGTAATGACATGGCCTTCGGTCAGATCTCAAACAGAATCCCCTCAACCTGCTGATTTTACGAACACTTTCTCATCAGGCTGTCGTCAAATGAATTACGCCGAAGGACCTCAATGGGTGAAATGACCCAAACGGCGGGCCCAAACAGGACTCAGTGGTTTGATTAACCCCAGCAGTGGAAGTAAAGCGATACCAAAAAACACCCTCTCGCCTGCTTCAACACACCAGCAACTCGCGGCGAACAGAGTCGGGGACTCGGCTTAATCAGGGAAACCACCCTAAGAAAAATTTTTTCCTCGCTGGCGAAAGAAGTCGAACCCAGCGGTGTTTGGATTAGTACTGATCGTGATTCACGCGTACGGCGTCGACTCAACGACAGATCTCAATACAAGTTAGTTACGGAGACAACTACATGAGCGCACTGAATTCTTTCGCAACGAACGCCTGGTCAGCATGCCGATGGGGTGGCGCACTCGCTGCGATCTCATTGCTGGCAACTCCTATGGCAGCAGCCGATGACGAACAGGTCGCCAACGAGATTCTGAACACGGGAATATCGCTGATTGAGGCCGTACGTTCCGCGGAGACCACAACGGCCGGCATAGCGTATGAGGCCGAGCTGGACAATGAAGACGGTCGATGGGTATTCGAGATCGAAACACTTACCCCCGCCGACACAATCAAAAAGACATATGTCGACTCGACAACCGGCAATGTCATAAACACTAAAATCGATGACAGCTACGAACATTCGGTCGCAAGTCTACGCTCCGCGTTGACTCGTGGCATCACCCTTGCTAACGCTATCGTAAAGGCGGAATCAAGACTTGCTGGAACCGCATATGAAGCTGACCTCGACAAACGCAATGGTCTTTGGGTCTATGAAATTGAAGTATCTACCGCGAGTGCCACTCCGAAAGAAGGATACATCAACGTAAGTTCCGGTCAATTTGTCGCCGATGACAATCAGAACTCCAGTGACAACGACTCAGGCGATGATATTAGTGACGTAAGTGTTAGCGATATGTCTGATTTTGCCCTCACGCTCACGGACGCCATCGTCGCTGCCGAATCGGCAACCGCAGGTCGTGCATACGATGCAGAGATCGAGTTTAACCGAGGTAGCTGGTTTTACGAGGTTGAAGTCGTGTTGGACAGCGGCGAAAGACGAGAGGTACGCGTTGACGTCAACACCGGCGAGATTACGCGAAACAGACAAGAATCAGGCTCATTCCAACTCATCGACAATCGAGACATCAAAAACATGTCGCGCGCTCAAATTCGCCGATTGGTAAAACGAACTGAGTCGCTTTGCAAAAAGGCCAGTACCGCGTCCGCGATCCGTGCTTGTTTAAAGCGACACAGGCTCAAGTAAAGCGAGCAATTCACCCGTTTTCACCCCACCAACCCCGCAGCAAATGTGCAGCTGGCGAATTACTAGTAATCACGTAGTTCGCCAGCGCTATCGACATTGTCCGATGTAAACAACCCACGTCCCTGGCTGGTCCAACGACCAAATTCTGTCGTCCGTATTCGTTCGCTGAAGTCCGTCACAAGCCGCGCCTGACTGTGGGTACATTTGGTGGTATTTCTGATGTGCGAGCGAATTGCGTTCAGCATTTTCAATCGCTTAGAACACG
>CALHMG010000123.1 GCA_938034705.1 uncultured Gammaproteobacteria bacterium | reverse complement strand
CAGCATCGCGTGCACCTGGCCACGATGGTGCGTCTGGTGATTAAACATGTGCGTCACCAGCATCGCTTTGGGCTTGGTGACGTCGCGGTTCATCGCACCCGAGAACCAGCTGAGATCGCCCTCAAACCAGTCCGCCTCAACGCGCGCTCCCCACTCGACAATGGCGGCATCAAAATCCACGCGCTGACGCTTCAGCGCTTCCCAGCTTTCAACCATGCCGACAGATTCAGGAATGCTCGGCACCGCAGGTTCCGGCGTTGCGGCAAAGCGCTGCATCCAGAGCTGGTCGCCCCACAGAATGTGGCTCAGCGTCGCGTGAATCGAGCCAAAGAACGCACCGCGATTCTCACGCCTGGCGTCATCGGTGAGCGTGTCGGCAGCGTTATAGACGCTGGTGTTCTGCCAGCGGTTGTAGGTCGCCATCATCTGAACGTATTCGGGCGTGATCATCGGGTTCGGGCTTTGGGGCTTGTTGCGTTCGAACTATGTTACCTGATGCTGCAGCGCCTGCCGCGCGCGAGATCCCGCAGCCATTCCCAGGTCGACGATGAGCGGGACAACAACGACGCCGGCTTAAAACAAGCTCGGGGCGAACACCAACATGAGTCGCAATTCACATCTGATCGACTCTACGCCTGTCGTCCTGATTCACACGCTGAAACCGTCCGCGCTCAATAGCGAAAAGACGACCATGCAGCGAAGTCCTATGGCCTTTGCATGCGTGACACGGGTGTGACCGGTGTTAAGTTCTGCGCAATCAACGAAACCTGAGGAGTCGTGTTCAATGGTTCGACTGGCCGACATGCCCGATATCGATGCGCAGCATCTGCGCGACAAGCCCTGCCCACAACTGCCCAAAGCCTGGGTGCCGGCGAAGCCGCTTAACGAACGCCGCTTCGCGCTGGTCACTACCGCCGGCATCGGTCGACGCGATGACGAAGGTTTTGGCTTTCACACCAACGACTATCGTGTCATCCCCAACGACGTCGATTCTGGCGAGCTTGTGATGACGCACAACTCGGTCAATTTTGACCGGTCAGGCTTTCAGCAGGACCTCAACATCGCCCTGCCCATCGACCGGTTTAAAGAGCTTGCAGACCGCGGCACGATCAAAGGCGTTGGAACCCATCACTATTCATTCATGGGCGCCACCACCGAACCGCTCGACTATGAGCCCACCGCTCGAAAAGTCGCCGGCCACCTGAAAGCCGACGGTGTGGATACCGTATTCATCACACCTATTTGACCCAACTGCACGCGTGCCGTGAGCGCGCTGGCGTATTTTCTTGAAGACGAGGGCATTGCGACCACCGGCATTTCTCTTGTGCGTGAACACACTGAACAGATGCAGCCACCGCGATTTCTGTGGGTGCCGTTTCCGCTAGGTCGACCACTTGGCGTGCCGGGTAACCCGGAATTTCAGCACGACGTTATTGCGGCAGCGTTGAATTTGCTCGACTCCCATGCCGGGCCGGTGCTGGCTGACTTTGAACGGGACGCACCGCCAAGCGGAGAACCTGAGGCAAGCTGGTCGTGCCCCGTCAGCTTTGGCGGACCGAAACGCGAGGCCACCACGCTCGTCGAAGAAGTCGCCGCTGAAGTCCGCGAGCTCGCGCCCTGGTATGCGCTGTCGCGGGAAAAGCACGGGCGGACGACCGTGGGCGCAAGCGGCCTTGAGATCGATGCCGCACGAACGCTGGTTGCCAGTGTGCTGACGCTGAGTGACGCCGATGAATTCGATGTCCTCAAATTCAAATACGCCATCGAAGACCTGAAGGCCTACTATCTTGAAGCCGCAGCGGCGTCCCCCGGTGCGGACATCAACGTCAACACGTGGCTGTGGCGCGAAACGGCGCTGACACGGATGATTCGGGAACTGGCGGATCTGCATCGCGACTCGCCCAGGGAAGATCTGCGTACGCTGATCGCAAGCGGGTTTGTGCCACGCGAGTTCAGATGACCGCACCGGCACGACCTGCAACTTTCGATCGCCCCCGGGGTCTTACCGCGACTGAAGATTAACGCCCGGCATGACGAGAGGCTGCTAATGGTTCCACCGATGACTTTATTTTCAAAACGCGTTCACAAATTTGCCGCGACAGCGATTTCGAGCGCTGCCTGTTTGTTATTGACTGCTGTTGTCCACGCAGATGAGTCGCCGATTAACAAAGGACACAACAGTAACGTTGCCATTGGCGGAATAGATACCGTGTCCTATCGAATGACCACCCAGGCGTTCGGGCCAAGTCGTGGTGAGGAGATGTACGAAGTTGAGCACGCCGGCGCGATCTGGCGATTTGCCAACAAGGCTTCGAGCGAACGTTTTGCCGCAAACCCAGATCAGTTCACGCCCGCGTATGGGGGCTTTTGTGCCAACGCGCTGGCGCTGGGAGAAGGACTGATTCCAACCGGCGGGCAGCACTGGGAGATTTTCGATGACCAGCTGTATCTGTTCTTTGCCGCTCGCGGTCGCAACCGCTGGCTGGACGGCAACTGGAAACAGTACAAACGCGATGCCGATGCCGCGTGGGCGGCAGAACGCTAGATAACGGTATCGCCTGCCTTGACGGTTGGCCTGAGACCGGCGCCTCTTTGCCGGGCAGCGTTCGGCGGTGATTCGTGTCGTGTCGCGTTGGTTACGCGATCTTGCGCGCGCGGTCTCTGATTTCGACCCGGCGCTCCCGGGGAATCGCGAAATAGTTTGTGGTTCGCCGCGGATAAAGATGGCTGTCGAGAAACCCTTCCTCGGTCAGGCCATCGTCCTCGTGGGCCACACGGTGCGGAATCACGACCATGTAGTCGTGGCTCTCGAGGCACTGCCAGAGTTCGGCCTTGGTGTACGGCGCAGGTTCGTCGTTGTCTACCGGGCCGCTCTCAAACATGATCACAGGCCGGCTGCCAGCGAGAATTTTATCGCTGCCACGCAATACGCCCAGCTCGAATCCTTCGACATCGATCTTTATCGCATCAACGTCGTCCGCGTCTACGAGGCCGTCGAGTCGTTTGATGGGAACCGTAATTTCCTGAATATCCGATGACTCGCCGCCTCCGGAAGGCTTGATCAGGGAACTGTAACCGGACTGCTTCAGGTTAATGAAGAATTTGGCTTCACCTTCCGCCTCGCCAACTGCACATTCGTGCAGAACGACATCACTGAATTTTTCTTTCAGCGCCGCAACCTTCGAAGGTATCGCCTCAACGGCAACAATCTTGACGCTCGCGTCGTGGCGCTGCACGAGTGAGATGACCGAGCCAATGTGGGCGCCCACGTCGATGAAGGTCTTGCCCGGCGCGCACAGTTGCGTAATCAGCTGGGTCGAAAACTGGTCGTTCGCCATCGTGCCGACGGCTTCCGGATTGCGCAGCGCTGTCACAACGATTTCGATTTTATCGCGCAGCCCGAGCACGATGCGGCCGGCAAAGGTTGTGAGTAGAAACTGCTTCATCGACGACGTGCTCTTGCGGGAATCGGTGTGCCCGTAACTTTAGCAGAAGACGGCCTGGCGTTAAGTGAACAAAGGCGACCGGTGTTGTGTCGAAATCAACAAACAGCGGCGGTAAAGCACCAGCTTGGAGATCATCGATCCAACCCGAAAACGAGACCGTGACTTGCGGCCACAGCGTCTTCGTCCCAGGCGTTTTTATCGACAGCCCGCTTCGAGTGACAACGAGTCCTCTCGAGTTCAGCGTGGATGATTTGGCTTAAGACGTATTGGCAAGCAGTCCAGGCGTTTCGGCGGGTACGCGCTGCTGTGATCGAACCCTTTTAGTGGAGAGTATCGGCGAGGTACGCAGCG
>CALHMG010000122.1 GCA_938034705.1 uncultured Gammaproteobacteria bacterium | reverse complement strand
GCTGATCCAGATTTTTGTCGGAATAATGCGCTGGGGCAAGTTTATCCGATTGGTGCCGCACCCGGTCATGCTGGGTTTTGTGAATGGCCTCGCAATCGTTATTTTCCTGGCGCAACTTGGCCAGTTTCAGGTGCCCGGCTCAGCAGAAAGTGCGGGCCACGGCATGGCCAATGGCGAATGGCTGTCGGGTCTGCCGCTGATTTTGATGCTGTCGCTGACGGCCGTCACAATGGGGATCATCTGGGTCATGCCAAAGGTCACCAATGCCATTCCGGCACCTCTTGCCGGGATCGCGATTGTTGCGGCCATCGTGATCGGGTTTGGCCTTGATGTGCCACGTGTGGGTGATCTTGCCTCGATCGAGGGCGGGCTGCCCGCGTTCCATATTCCGATGGTTCCACTGAACTGGGAAACGATCGAAATCATCCTGCCCTATGCTCTGATCCTGGCGGCGATCGGCCTGATTGAAAGCCTGCTGACGCTGAACCTTGTCGGGGAGATGACCGGCCAGCGTGGCGGGGCAAGCCAGGAATGCATCGCCCAGGGGACGGCCAATACCGTGACCGGGTTCTTTGGTGGCATGGGGGGCTGCGCGATGATTGGTCAGTCGATGATCAACGTAAAGTCCGGCGGTCGCGGCCGACTCTCGACATTCTGCGCCGGCGTGTTCCTGCTTTTGATGATTGTGTTTCTCGGTGAGTGGGTCAAACAGATCCCGATGGCTGCGCTTGTGGCGATCATGATCATGGTTTCAATCGGAACCTTCAGCTGGTCGTCAATAAAGAATCTCAGATCACATCCACGCAGTTCGTCGATTGTCATGCTGGCTACCGTCGTGGTCGTCGTTGCGACGC
Source organism: uncultured Gammaproteobacteria bacterium (assembly GCA_938034705.1). Classification (GTDB taxonomy): domain Bacteria; phylum Pseudomonadota; class Gammaproteobacteria; order Arenicellales; family CALHMG01; genus CALHMG01. The sequence goes on along the minus strand of CALHMG010000122.1, from coordinate 14,998 downwards.
ACAACCTGGCAATAGGAGTATTCGTCGGTGTCCTCCTGTCCGGGATCTTCTTCGCGTGGAAAATCGCCCAGATATTCAGAGTGACCTCGAGCGCAAGCGAAGACGGCACAGAAAGAACCTACGTGGTCGAAGGCCAGCTGTTTTTCGCCTCGGCCGATGACTTCACTGCGTCATTCGACTTCAAGGAAGCTCTCGACAAGGTCACGATCGACGTCAGTCACGCGCATATCTGGGATATCTCAAGCGTTGCCGCGCTGGATATGGTTGTATTGAAGTTTCGACGCGAAGGTGCTGAAACCGAAATAATCGGTCTCAACGAAGCGAGCGAGACGATAGTTGATGAACTCGCGATCCACGACAAGCCGGGCGCGCTGGAACGGCTGCTGGGCCACTAGAGGTTGGTCTTATGAAAAAGCTTATCGCTTTTGTAGATGGCTCTGTTTATTCCCAGAGCGTGTGTGATCACGCCGCATGGATCGCTTCGCGCTCGGATTCTTCGATCATACTGCTCCACGTTCTGGGTCGACGGGATGTGTCCGCAACGCCAACGAACATGAGCGGCAGCATTGGCCTTGGCGCGCGAACAGCAATTCTTGAAGAGCTGGCGGAACTTGACGGACAAAAAGCGCGACTCGCACAAAAGCGTGCGCGAGCGATCCTGGAGGATGCCAAGTCCAGCATTCGCAATGACGGCGTTGAAGATGTCTCTGCCGTACTGCGCAATGACGAGATGATCGAGACTCTGGTTGAATACGAGAATGACGCCGATCTCGTTGTCATTGGCAAACGCGGTGAGGCGGCCGACTTTGACACCATGCATCTTGGCTCGAACCTTGAGCGCGTGGTCAGGTCGAGCAAACGCCCGATTCTTTCAGTGTCGCGCGCGTTCAAGCCGATCAAAAATTTTCTGGTTGCGTTCGATGGGGGCGCAAGCTCCATGAAAGCGGTTTCCCATGTCGCCAACAGCAGTGCGCTCGAGGGACTCCAGTGCCATCTCGTCAGTGCGTCGGAACCCAAGGTTGATGTCACACAGCGGATGGAAGGAGCCGCAGCTTTGCTGCGCGATGCCGGTTTTGAGGTCACGACCGAAATCACGCCCGGTCATGCCGAAAAAGTCATTGGCGAGAAGATAGAACGCGATTCGATTGATCTGCTTTTGATGGGAGCCTACGGTCATTCACGCATCCGCAATCTCATCATCGGGTCCACGACCACCGAGATGGTTCGATCATGCAAGATCCCGGTGTTATTGTTCAGATAAGTTTCCCGTGAATCTGGACCCATGTCCCGCGCCAAATCTGAAGTCGTAAAGTCTGTCACGTCGCATCACTGGGGCGCCGGTGTCGCACACGTCGTCGACGGTGAACTTCGCTCGGTCGACGGTCACCCGGATGATCCCGACGCGTCTCCAATAAACGGCAACCTGACCAGTCTGAAAAGTCAGGCCCGGGTACGACGCCCGGCAATCCGCCGGGGTTATCTGGAATCCGGTCCCGGCAGGGCCGGCGGCCGACGCGGTCAGGATTCGTTTGTTGAGGTGAGCTGGAATGAAGCCCTCGATGCGGTGGCCGATGAACTGAACCGCGTTCGCAGCAGCTACGGCAATACCGCAATTTTTGCCGGCTCCTACGGCTGGGCCAGCGCCGGTCGCTTCCACCACGCCCAGAGTCAGCTGAAACGATTTCTGTCGACGGCAGGAGGCTTCGTCCGTTCGGAAGGCAACTACAGCTACAACGCGGCGCTGGTCTTGATGCCCCACATCGTTGGCAACTTCAGGTCCCACGTTAAAGAGGCTACGCGCTGGACCACGGTCGCCGACAGCGGCGAGCTTGTAGTGATGTTCGGCGGCATTCCTTTACGCAACGCACAGGTGTCTGGCGGGGGTATCGCCAGACACACCCTTCGCGGCGATCTCGTGGAGTGCGCCAGGGCCGGTGTTGAATTTGTAAACTTCAGCCCGCTGCGTACAGATGCGATCGATGAACTGAACGCCGAGTGGCTGGCGCCACGACCCGGATCCGATACCGCCATCATGATGGCTCTTGCGCACACCCTGCTCACAGAAAACCTGTACGACACGGAATTTCTCGATCGTTATACGGTGGGTTTTGAAAAAGTTGCCGACTATCTTCTGGGCAAGTCCGATGGCGTGATCAAGGACGTGCACTGGGCGCAATCGCTGTCTGGCATCAGCTCGACCCGTCTTCGCGAACTTGCAAGACAGATGGCGAAGCGGCGCACGCTTATCTGCATGGCCGTCGGACTGCAGCGAACCGAGTACGGCGAGCAGCCGCTGTGGATGACGGTAACGCTTGCGGCAATGCTCGGACAGATCGGACTCCCGGGCGGTGGCTACGGGATCGGCTACGGCGCCGACGCCAGCATTGGCACAACGGACCGGCCCATTCGGTGGCCGTTTTTCCCACAGCCCAAGAATCCCGTCGACGACTACATTCCCGTTGCAGCGATATCCGACCTCCTGCTCAATCCCGGCGGCACTTACGAATACAACGGCGAACAGCGCATCTATGCCGACATCAAAATGGTCTGGTGGGCCGGTGGCAATCCGTTTCACCACCACCAGGATCTCAACCGGCTGCGCGACGCCTTCCAGCAACCCGAGACGGTAATCGTCAACGAGATCAACTGGACCGCAACTGCACGCCACGCGGACATCGTGCTGCCCTGCACGTCACCGCTTGAGCGTGACGACATTGGCGCCGGCACCCAGGACCGGGCGGTCATTCCAATGCGGCAGGTCATGCCGCCGGTGGGCGAAGCGCGCAATGAGTACGATGTCTATTGCGAACTCGAACAGCGCCTGCAGCTGGGACAGACCTTCAGCGAAGGACGCAGCTCCCGTGAGTGGTTAGACCACATGTGGACGCAGCTGAAAGAAACCGCGGCACGCGCAGACCACACACTGCCGGGTTTTGACGAATTTCTGGACAGCGACGTGATCGCATTCGACGACCCGGACGCAAACGCCGTTTTCCTGTCAGCGTTTCGTGCGGACCCGGTCACCAACGCGCTGCCTACCCCGAGCGGAAAAATCGAGCTGTATTCGAAGCAGATCGACAGCTTCGGCTACGCCGATTGCCCCGGGCATCCGGTGTGGCTCGCACCTCAGGAATGGCTCGGTGCAGCGGGCGACTCTCCCTATCCCCTGCACCTGATTTCCGGCCAGCCCCAGACACGCTTGCACAGTCAACTCGATAACGGCGACTACAGTCGCGGCCACAAAGTGAACGGTCGGGAACCCATTTTGATTAACCCAAACGACGCCGCCGTCAGAGGTATTCACGATGGCGATGTCGTCAGCGTGTTCAACGCCCGCGGCCGTTGCCTTGCCGGCGCCGTAGTCACTGAAGACGTCCGGGAAAACGTGGTGTTCCTGTGGACGGGCGCGTGGTACGACCCGGACTTCACCCGCAGCGACCACTGCGACCGACACGGCAATCCCAACGTGCTGACCCACGACAGGCGTACGTCGCAACTTTCCCAGGGACCGGCCGCCCACAGCGCACTGGTGGAAATCCAGAAATTCGACGGCGAACCGCCAGACGTAAGGGCGTTTGAACCACCCCTCGACTGACGCCATCAGACGTGACTGCATCTCGACCTCTGACTTGGGATTGCAGCGATCGAAACGCCGCTGTTCATTTCACCCGATCACGACTTTTGGCGGGGGGATCGTCGCTGTCATGTGTGGTATATATTCGTCAAGCCCACTTGGACGACTGGAAAACTACAATGAAAAAACTACTAATCGCGAGCGCGGTGGCCGCCTCGATCGCATCCTCAGCGGCGGCTGCCGAAGACATCAAGATCGGCGTCATTCTCGGCTTTACCGGCCCGATCGAATCTCTGACGCCAGCGATGGGCGCAAGCGCCGAACTGGCTATGGAAGAAGTAACCAAGAGCGGAAAGCTGCTGGGTGGTTCCAAGGTCACTTCAGTACGCGGTGACTCAACATGTACTGACTCCGCTGCCGCTACCGCTGCGGCTGAGCGTCTGGTGACGTCCGACAAGGTCAACGCGATCATGGGCGCTGACTGCTCAGGCGTGACCGGTGCAATTCTGCAGAACGTTGCACGGGCAAACGGCATTGTGATGGTTTCTCCATCAGCGACATCGCCGGCCCTCTCAACGGCTGAAGACGACGGTCTGTTTTTCCGCACGGCACCCTCTGACGCACGTCAGGGTCAGGTACTTGCCGAAATCCTCAAGGACAAAGGCGTGAAGTCTGCGGCGATGACGTTTACCAACAACGACTACGGTAAAGGTCTGGCTGAGAGCATTCAGAAGAACTTTGAATCTATCGGCGGCAAGATCACGATCTCCGCTGCACACGAAGACGGTAAAGGCGACTACTCTGCAGAAGTCGGCGCACTGGCCCAGGCCGGTGGCGACGTACTGATCGTGGCCGGATATCTCGACCAGGGTGGTAAAGGCATCATCCAGGGTTCTCTGGACTCCGGAGCCTTCGACACCTTTGTACTTCCCGACGGCATGATTGGTGATTCTCTGCCGGTCGCGATCGGTTCTGCCCTTGACGGTTCTTACGGAACGGTCCCCGGCACCGACAGCAAAGGCGCAGAAGACTTCAAGAAGATGGCCAGCGACGCGGGCATCAAGACCGATGCGTTCTCCGCTGAATCCTACGACGCGGCAGCGCTCATCATGCTTGCCATGCAGGCGGCCAAATCATCAAAGAGCGGCGACCTGAAAGCAAAGATCATGGACGTTGCCAACGCTCCCGGCGAAAAAATTCTGCCCGGAGAACTCGGCAAGGCGCTTGAGATTCTTGCAGGTGGTGGTGAAATCGATTACGTCGGCGCAACAGCGGTCGAACTGATCGGTGCCGGCGAAAGTGCGGGTAACTATCGCGAAATCCTGGTCAAGGGTGGCAAGAACACTACGGCCAAGTATCGATAGGCTGACAGCAGCGCAGTAATTACGAGACGGCTCGGGCAGTTACCCGGGCCGTCTTTGTATTCGCCATGATCGTAGTCGAAGATATTCACAAACACTTCGGTGGCATTCGTGCTGTCGACGGCACCTCTTTGACGATAGAGACCGGCTCCATCACCGGGCTTATAGGTCCCAACGGTGCCGGCAAGACGACACTGTTCAACGTCATCGCCGGTCTCTTCCCGCCTACCTCCGGGCGCGTCCTGCTCGATGGCGACGATATAACCGGCCTGTCTCCGCACCAGCTGTTCTCGCGTGGACTGCTCCGCACTTTTCAGATTGCGCACGAATTTTCGACCCTCACGGTTCGCGAGAATCTGATGATGGTGCCCGGCAGTCAGTCTGGCGAAAGGCTGCTCGACACCTGGCTCAAGCCAGGCAAGGTGCGACAGGAAGAAGAAGAAATTCGAAACAAGGCCGATGAGGTCATTGAATTTCTCGAAATTCCGCAAGTCGCGGACGAACTCGCGGGCAATCTCTCGGGTGGCCAGAAGAAGCTTCTGGAACTCGGTCGCACAATGATGGTTGACGCCAAAATTGTGTTTCTCGACGAGGTTGGAGCGGGCGTGAATCGCACACTGCTGTCGACCATCGGTGACGCGATTGCGCGTCTCAACCAGGAACGTAACTACACGTTTTGCATGATCGAACACGACATGGAATTCATCTCGCGTCTTTGCGATCCGGTGATATGCATGGCGGAAGGAAAAGTGCTCGCAACCGGAACCGCTGAGGAAGTAAAAAATAACGAAGAGGTCATCGAGGCATACCTCGGCACCGGCGTCAAAAATCAACGCACGGCGGATCCTGCCCGATGAGCTTTCTGACCGGCAACAACATGACCGGCGGTTACGGCGCTGCCGACATCCTTCATGACTGCACCATCGGTGTCGAAAAAGGCGAGATCGCCGTCGTCGTCGGCCCCAACGGCGCCGGCAAGTCCACGGCCATGAAAGCACTCTTCGGCATGCTCGACCTGCGCCAGGGCGAGGTGTTGATCGGCGGCGAAAACATTACATCGCTGACACCCCAGGACCGTGTCACACGAGGTATGGGCTTTGTGCCCCAGACCAGCAACGTGTTCACCACAATGAGCGTCGAAGAAAATCTTGAGATGGGCGCATTCATCCGTCAGGACGATATTCGGGGCACGATGAATCAGGTGTACGACCTCTTCCCGATCCTCAAGGAAAAACGCCGACAGCCTGCCGGAGAACTGTCCGGCGGACAGCGACAGCAGGTTGCGGTGGGCCGCGCGTTGATGACGCAGCCCGAGGTGCTTATGCTTGATGAACCTACGGCCGGCGTGTCGCCGATCGTAATGGACGAGCTGTTCGACCGCATCATCGAAATTGCGAGAACCGGTATTGCGGTTCTCATGGTCGAACAAAACGCCAAGCAGGCGTTGCAGATTGCGGACAAGGGCTACGTTCTGGTGCAGGGCGCCAACCGCTACACCGACACTGGCGCCGCGCTGCTCGCGAATCCGGATGTACGCAAGGCATTTCTGGGCGGCTGATCGATATGAACTTTCTCAACGCGATCACGCTGATCGGCAACTACCTCTTCATTCCCGGCCTTACCTACGGCTGTCAGCTCGCGCTGGGTGCGCTGGGGGTAACGCTGATCTACGCGATCCTGCGTTATTCAAATTTCGCCCACGGTGAGACCATGGCGTTCGGCACCATGGTGACCATTTTCGCGACCTGGGGCCTGCAAAAACTCGGGGTGTCTCTCGGGCCTCTGCCCACCGCACTCATTGCAATGCCGGTCGGCATTCTGATGACCGTTGTGCTTTGCCTTGTTTCTGATCGCGTGGTCTATCGATATCACCGCAAACAGCGATCGGATCCGGTTATTTTCCTGATTGCGTCGATCGGCGTGATGTTTCTGTACAACGGGCTTATTCGATTCGTCATCGGACCCGACGACCAGATCTTTACCGACGGCGAGCGTTTCATCATAACCGCGCGTGAATTCAAAACGCTGACGGGGCTGAAAGAAGGTCTGGCCTTCAAGACAACCCAGGGCATTACGATTGTCGTCACCGCCGTGATTGTGGCGGCGCTGTTCTGGTTTCTGAACAAAACCCGCACCGGCAAATCAATGCGCGCGTACTCGGATAACGAGGACCTCGCCCTGCTGTCGGGCATCAACCCCGACCGCGTCGTGATGGTGGCGTGGATACTGACCGCGGCACTGGCAACCATTGCCGGCACGCTCTATGGACTGGACAAGAGCTTTAAACCTTTCACGTATCTTCAGATCCTCCTGCCCATCTTCGCGGCCGCGATTGTTGGCGGGATCGGCAGCCCGGTTGGCGCAATCGCCGGTGGTTTCGTTATCGCGTTTTCAGAAGTCGCGGTCACATTTGCGTATCGCAAATTCGTTTCCTATCTGGCGCCTGAATCCTGGCAGCCGGACGGACTCCTGCAGCTGCTGTCCACCGACTATAAATTCGCAGTCTCGTTCAGCATCCTCGTCATTGTCCTGCTGGTCAGGCCAACCGGCATTTTCCGAGGGCGAAGCATATGAGCCATACGCTGCGCAAAATTCTGATGTTTGGCCTCGTCGCGATTGGTTTTATCGCGGTGGGCCAGCTGCAGAGCTGGCCGCTGTCGCTGACGATTCTGAATCTGTGCCTGATCTCGGCAATCATGTCGCTGGGAGTGAATATTCAGTGGGGCTATGCCGGCCTGCTTAACGTCGGTGTCATGGGATTTGCGGCTCTCGGTGGGCTCGCGGGTGTACTGGTATCGACACAGCCGGTGCCCGCAGCGTGGGCGGCCGGCGGGTCGGGGCTTGGCCTGGCCTTTCTGGTCGCACTCGTCACCATCGGCGCAATCTGCTGGTGCTATTTCAAACTGGGCCCGGTCGTTCGTACGCTCCCGATTATCATCATCGGGCTGGTTGGCTTTTTCGCGTACCGCTATTTTTTCGACCCCGCCGTGTCCGCGATCGAAGCCGTGGACCCGGCAACCTCGGGCAATCTTGGCGGACTCGGTATGCCGATCATCCTGTCATGGCTCGTCGGCGGCCTGTTCGCGGCAGCGGCGGCGTGGGCGGTTGGCAAGGTGTCACTGGGACTTAGATCCGACTACCTTGCGATCGCGACCCTGGGCATTTCCGAAATCATCATTGCGATGCTCAAGAACGAAGACTGGCTGACGCGCGGTGTGAAGAACATGTCAGGCCTCCCGCGGCCCGTGCCTTATGAAGTAGACATCCAGAAGTCGGAGTACTTTATAAAGCTTGCGGAAGACTGGGGCGTTTCCATCATTGATCTGTCATCGATCCTGGTGAAGCTGGCCTATGCCGGCCTGTTTGCCGCCGTGCTGCTGATACTCCTCTGGCTATGCGAGCGGGCGCTCAAATCACCCTGGGGTCGAATGATGCGTGCAATCCGCGACAACGAGACCGCCGCGGAGGCGATGGGCAAGAACGTAACCGGCCGCCACCTGCAGGTGTTCATTCTTGGCTCTGCCGTGATCGGAATCGCTGGCGCCATGCTGACCACTCTCGACGGGCAGTTCACGCCGGCGTCCTACCAGCCGCTGCGTTTTACTTTTCTGATCTGGGTGATGGTCATCGTCGGTGGGTCCGGCAACAACTGGGGTGCAATTCTTGGCGGCTTCGTTATCTGGTTTTTCTGGGTTGAGGCCGAACCTGTCGGGCTGTGGCTGATGGACGTCATCACGTCCGGCATGGCCGACACCAGCCCATTGCGCGAACATCTGCTTAAGAGTGCTGCACACATGCGGCCAATAACGATGGGCGTTGTCCTGTTGCTGGTGCTCAGATTTACCCCTCGGGGACTGCTGCCGGAAACCAAGCGTTGACGAACATCGTCACGCTGTTTCAGCGTGCCCCAGCTCCGGTTCTGGTTGTTGCCGCAATTTTGTCGATCCAAATCGGATCGGCGCTCGCAACATTTCTGTTCCCCTCTCTTGGCACCCAGGGGACCGCCGCCGCGCGAATCACGCTGTCGGCGGTAGTTCTGCTCTGGCTGGTGCCCGGATCACTGCAGACGTTCTGGGGTCACTTCGTACAAAACCGACTTCTTCTGCTGGCGTATGGACTATCGATATGCGTGATGAATTTTTCTTTTTATCTCGCGATTTCTCGAATCCCGCTTGGCGCCGCCGTTGCAATCGAATTCATAGGCCCGCTCGGCGTCTCGCTTTTTGCCTCGCGCAAACTATCTCACGTGCTGTGGGTTGCGGTGGCCGCGGCCGGTGTCGTGATGCTCTCTCCCATCACCAACGCCGATATGAATGTTTCCGGGACGCTCTTCGCACTTGGGGCAGGCGTGGGATGGGCCTGTTTCATTTTGCTGACAGGACGCGTCTCAAAAAACATTGAAGGACACGGGGGACTCGCAATCGGCATGACGATAGCCGGAATACTGGTCTGCCCTCTTCTTTTTGCCATCGCGGACGATCTTGCCAGTGAACCCAGGCTGCTGCTGGGCGTTACGGCAGTAGCCGTTCTGGCAACGGCGCTGCCGTTCGCTCTCGAGTTCAGTGCGCTTAAACGCATGTCGACGCGTGCCTATGGAATTCTGATCAGTCTGGAACCGGCCGCGGCGGTAGCTATTGGTATCGTCGTTCTCGGTGAGCGACTGGGCTGGCTCAGCCTCGCCGCGGTCGCAATGATTGTCGTCGCGGCTATCGGCATTACGGTAACCGAGAAAGCGGACGCCGAGACTCAGAACCCGGTTGACGAATAAACCTGACCAGCACAATCGAGATCGAATTTAATTGTGGCTGACTCTCGCTTAGCGGTCAGTCAGCCGCCTCGCATCGCGCACGTATTCCACCAGTACCTTCTGCGTCGGGAGTTCTGCGATGGAACGAAAGTGGATATTGGACATCGAAGCTTTTCTGCCGGTACCGGTCGCGAACAAATTTGCCGGATCTTTCATTTCCCGCGACTGCCAGAAGCCAAAGCCAACGTGCTTCTTGAATGCCGCCATCCCGCAGAGAATCTTGCCGTTGTAAACGAAATACGGGACGCCCCATTTGATTGTCTCTACAACTGATGGACAGCCCACGTGAACCGCCTTGCGAATCTTCGTCAGAATCGGTTTCGCAAAGTCGGAAGCTTGATCGATGTACGCATCGACTCGTTCGGATTCGCTTCTGGCCACCAGGACGCCTCAGGGTATCGATGCGTCATTATAAATCAGAAAACCCGCATTTCTCCCCCAGTTGCGGGTGCGGGCCCTGCCTGAATGGCGAAACCCTGTACTTCGACTAAGGTTTAAGAACCTGGTACTCAAACACTATTGGAATCGATCATGAGCAAATTCCTGACCCTCTCGGCCGTTGCCGCAAGCGTCATCCTCGCGGGTTGTGCATCCACTGACCTTGCCCTGCCCGGAAAAACCAAAGCACCCGTCGACCTGTCTTCGGTCCTCGATGGCAAACGCATGATTCTTGCGAAACGTGAAAAGCCTGCCTTTACGGCAGTAACCGGCGGCAAAGCCGCACTCGGCATGCTTGGCGGAGGCGCCATGGGTGTTGCCGGAAACCGAATTGTGAAACGAAATAATGTTCAGGACCCCGCAGGTCGTATCGCGCAGAATGTTGCAAGCGCCGTGTCTTCGCGGCACCGCGTAAACGTTGTTGGCGCAGGTTCGCATTCAGTTGACAAGCTGTCGGTCGCCGAAATTGCGAGTGCTCACTCCGACGCCGACCTTGTTCTCGATATTCGAACCAAAGGATGGGGCTTCACTTACTTCCCGACTGACTGGAAACACTACCGGGTCACCTACAACGCCAAAATGCGTCTCATCGACACGGCAACCCGGACGGTCGTTCACAAGGCAAACTGCAATCGAATGCCGAAGCGAACCGGCACCGAGCCCACACGAAAACAGCTTCTCGCGAATAACGCGGCACTGCTCAAGCAAAAGCTCGACGAGCAGGCATCCATCTGCGCTGAAAAGTTCAAGAAAAAGCTGATGAATCTCTGAGTAGCTGCACCTGCCTGACAGACCACAAAAAGCCGCGACCGATACACGATCGCGGCTTTTCTGTTTCAGGCGATACGGGACGCGTGTCGACAACCCGCTGACTGCAGATCAGCAGGTGTAGTTCATGCCCATCCGGCCACCGTCCACGTAAATCGTTTCGCCGGTGACATAACTGGCTTTGTCACTGGCAAGAAACGCGACAACGTCACCAACCTCTTTAGGTTCCGCTATCCGTTTCAGCGGCGTTCGTGACATCACCATCTTCATGGCCTCCGGGTTCGCGTTCACGCCGGCCATCATTTCGGTGTCGACGGAACCGGGCCCAACCGCATTAACGCGAATGTCGTGCGGCGCCAATGCCAGCGCCGAGGCCTTCGTCAACTGCATCACGCCACCCTTTGAAGCGCAGTAGGCGGCGATTGACGGTATCGCGACCTGGGCATTGATCGACGACATATTGACGATCGAACCCTTTATCTTTTTCGCGACCATCGTTTTCGCGGCGCGCTGCAATGACACGAAGGTGCCGGTCAGATTCAGGTCTATTACCTGTCGAAACTGCTCAAGCGTTGTTTCCAGAAAGTCACCGGGCAATGCAACGCCGGCGTTGTTGACCAGGATCGAGACATTGCCGATGTCTTTCTCGATTTGGTCATACAGTGACGTAATCTGGATCGGGTCGCTCATATCACAGACAAACGCCGTCGCTCCGTTGCCTAGTTTTTCAGCGGCATCACGGACGCCGTCTTCCTTGATGTCGGCAAGGACGATCCGTGCACCACTCTCGGCAATGGCTTCGGCGCAGGCATAACCGATGCCTTGAGCACCACCGGTGATCAATGCGATGGACTGGGTTGTCATAGTTCTCGTCTCTGGAATGGGTTTGCTGGATTGTGACGCCTAAATCGCGATCCCGCAAAGTTGCGTGCAGCCGCTTGTGCCGCAATACCTGTCGCGCAGAGCACGAGACGACAGTCAGTCTGCCTGATTTGAAGACACCCGGAATAAATCGTCACCGACCCCGGGTCTACCCACGTTAAACTCACGCCCCGGCCCCTGGAAGCACGCGGTAGATTAATGAGCACGAGCATGACAACAGCAGTATTTGGACTTGGATCCATGGGCTATGGAATTGCCCAATCTCTCATCAGAGCCAAGCATGATGTTTTCGGGTACGACGTCGTCGCCGCCCAGATGGAACGGCTACAGCAGGAAGGAGGCCTGAACAGGCCTGTGGCAGAAGCGGCTGTCGAAGTTGATTGCGTCATTGCGGTAGTGCTCAACGCACAGCAGCTGGAGTCAGTCCTGTTTGGTGATTCGGGCATCGTGCCCCATCTAAAACGAGGCGCCTGTGTTATCGCCTGCCCCACCGTTGCGCCTTCCTTCGCCAAAACCATGGAGGCACGCTGTCTTGAACATGGTGTTCACTATCTCGATGCGCCGATCTCTGGTGGCGCCGCCAAGTCGGCAAAGGGTGAACTGTCAGTAATGGCATCCGGAACCGCAGAGAGTTTTAAAGCGGCACGACCTGTCCTCGACGCGATCTCGGAAACCGTGTTCGAGCTCGGCGACAGCGCCGGCTCAGGGTCCGCGATGAAGGCCGTGAATCAGCTATTGGCTGGCGTACATATCGCGACCATGGCCGAGGCAATGACGTTTGGTATTGCACAAGGCATCGAACCCGCTCGACTGGTAGAAGTCATTTCACAATGTGCCGGCACCAGCTGGATGTTCGAAAACCGCGCACCCCACATTGTTGACGGAGATTACACACCACACTCTTCCATCAACATCTGGCCCAAGGATCTCGGCATCGTCCTCGATATCGCAAGAGAATCAACCTTCTCCGCGCCCATGACGGCGGCCGCCCTGCAGCAGTTCATGGCCGCGGCGGGCTCTGGCCTTGGCGCACAAGACGACGCCGCCGTTGCCAAAGTCTATGCGCGAAATGCCAAAATAGAACTCCCCTGACGACGAGTCTCTGACTGATGAATCTTGACCGACTGTACGAAGCCGAAGCCCGGTTTATGCAAGTTTACCCGGATGGATTCGACGACCCGCAGATACAGGCGATTCGAAAAAAACACAACGTTGACGCACTGATCAAATTCTCCAAAGAGTCATTGACCCGGCTGAATTGTCAACAGCCGGATTTCGTTGCGGACACATTGCTGAAAATCGTAAGCCGGTCGTCGATGGTTTCCAGATTCGAGAAACCCCCGTTCAAGGACTTCATCAACACACTGGGGCCCGACGAAAGAAAGATTCTCGCTTTCGCGGTCGAGGACCGGCTGTTCGGAAAAAAGAAAGCCGGCTTTGAACAGATGCTTGAGCTTTTCGCGCACCACAAAGTTGCCAAATGGACGGTGCTGACGGCCGTTCCTTTTTACTTTGCCCCGCGACGAGAAGTCTTTGTGAAGCCGAACACCGCCAAGGGCATCCTTAAGGCTCTGGATGTCGAGGACGTCGTTTACAGCCCAAGACCGACGTGGGAGTTTTACAGGGGTTACCAGAAAGTGCTGTCACAGGTGAAGAAGGAAGTCAGTCCTTCGCTTTCACCGAGTTACGCGGCGCTGAGCGGGTTTCTGATGATGTCGCTGGGAGAGAATTTCACCACGTCTCGGTAAGACCCGCTGCGCCATCGCAGAAATTTCAGCAACTGCCGATGGCCGGATGTGAGTCCTGCAACACAAGTGTGTTGTGAATAGCGCACTTAAACTCTCGGACATCCGCGCCTTGGTCAGGGGCGCAACCGCAACACGCCTGGTGGGATCTCCCAGAGCGCAAGCGGAAATGATCCCGTTAACGTTCACCGGCGAATTGTCATGGGATCGCTGTCTATAGTGAGACTAATAACTTCGTATCACGTCACAACGCGACAGTCACTAACAGTCAACACTATGAGTTCCAGTAACATGCTCCCCAACACCGATCTTGCGCTTGGCATCCTGGATGTATTTCCAAACCCGGTTCTTGTCAAGAACGACAAACTCGAATACGTATTCGTGAATCAGGCATTCGAGAAGCTCTTCGGGGTCGTCAATCACGAACTTCAAGGCAAGATCGATAGCGAGCTTTTTCCCGACAGGCAGGTAGCCCAGTGCAACGGTGGCGATCTGCGGGTGCTCGAAAGTGGCGACGTCGACGACGCGGAAGAAACTATCTTCCGCCAGTCCGGCGAACCCAGAGTGATGATCACACGCAAGAACAGACTGACGACCGGCGACGGCAGCGTATTTCTAGTCGGCGTCATGCACGATGTCAACGATATTACTCAGGCTAACAAAAAGCTGGAACGCGCCCAGAAAGAATTGACTGAGCTCGCTTCCAAACTGGCTGATCAGGCGACAACGGATCAACTAACCGGGTGCCACAACCGCCACTTTCTCCAGACCCTGGAAGCAGACGTATTTACCGACGAGTCTACGGAATCATCGTTACTGATCATCGACGTCGACTACTTTAAAAATATCAATGACACCTTCGGGCATGCTCTTGGGGACGAAGCACTGCGTCATCTGGTTTCAACCCTGAGGAGTTCACTTCAATCGCACCAGCATCTGATTCGCCTGGGAGGCGAAGAATTCGCAATCGTATTGCAAGACACCAAACCGGAACACGCTGAAAAAATTGCAGAAACACTGCGAGAGAGTGTCGAGAACAGTTCATTGCCCCATCAGGACGGTGAACTCAGGTTCACGGTAAGTATCGGCATCGCTCACAAACAACAGGGAGTCGCTGTACCACTTCAGTCAATGCTCTCTCAGACTGACAAAGCATTGTACGAGGCCAAAAGTGCTGGTCGCAACACTGTGCGCCTTGCCGCGTGACACAGTGGGCATCACGTTGATGATGTCGCCGGGAGAGAATTTCGCCACGTCTCGGTAAGACCCGCGACAGCCTCACGCTACCTTCAACGATTGTCGTTGGGCGAATTCAGATGCGAGACCAGCGTCGCTGACAGCACACCCGTCAACATCAGCCCCCAGGGCAGATGGGACTCTTGATAGTAGCCAGGGCTGTCGTGACAGAGATTCATCGTACCCA
>CALHMG010000121.1 GCA_938034705.1 uncultured Gammaproteobacteria bacterium | reverse complement strand
GCTACCAAGTCTCGACAAGAACAACTACTACCGACATGGATATCGTCACACACGGTCTGCTGGGTGCCGCGCTCGGGTATGCGCTGTCGGGACCTGACGTGGCAAGGCGAGCCTGTATTGTCGGGGGAGTAGCCGCGCTTGCGCCCGACCTCGATGTCCTGATTCGAAATAACCAGGACCCGCTGGTGGCGCTCGAGTATCACCGACACTTCTCGCACTCGCTTTTTTTTGCGCCGGCAGGTGCAACAATCGTCGCGGTAGTCATGTGGTTATTGATGCGACGCCAGCTCCGGTTCATTCAGGTCTGGGTCACCGCGTTCATTGGATATATGAGTGCAATCCTGCTTGACGCCTGCACGAGCTATGGCACACATCTGCTGTGGCCGTTTACCCAGGCAAGAACATCATGGAACATTATTTCAATCGTAGATCCGATTTTTACGGGGTTCCTCCTGTTCGCCCTGCTGCTTGGAATATTCAGAAGCTCCCGAGGGTTCGCACAGCTGGGTATCTACGCCTGCGCGTGTTACCTGTGCGTCGGCTATCTGCAGCATCAACGAGCCGAGGCCGTGATCCAGTCGAGCGTGGATTCTCGCCGTCTCAACGTTGACGAAATTATCGTCAAACCGTCGTTCGCCAATATTTTGCTGTGGCGAACTTTAACCATCAAAGACAACGCCATCACGGCAAACGCGGTGCGTCTGAATTTTTTCGGCGAACCCAAAACGTATCCCGGCGATTCGACAACACTTGTCACGGACGAAGATATCCAGAAATGGGCTAACGGATCGTACAAGAAGGTCATCGATGGCAGAAGGTTTTCGAAACTGTCCGGATCCCTGCTGCTTCACGACTCGAACAACCAGAAATTTCTGGGAGACGCGCGGTTTGCTCTTTTACCCAACTCGCTAACGCCACTGTGGGGCATCGAAAATGTAGGCAACGAGCAGAGCGTTGCGTATGTAACCCGACGTGATATGACAGAACAGACCCGAGCTGAATTTCTGGATATGCTGCTCGGGCGATGAACGATTCCAATGCACTACCGACTTGGGTCTTCGGCTACGGGTCGTTGATTTGGCGGCCTGACTTTCACTTCATTGAGTCGTCCCCGGCAACAGTGAGCGGCTGGAAAAGGCGATTCTGGCAAGGTTCACACGATCACCGTGGCACCCCGGATGCGCCGGGCCGTGTAGTGACCATGATTCAATCCGCTGACGACACGTGCGGCGGCGTGGCTTACCTGATTGAAGCCGATGTTGTGCGTACGACGTTTGAAACGCTCGATCATCGCGAGAAAAACGGATACCAGCGTTACGACGTTGAGCTGAACCTGATGGACGGACGCCTGCAGCAAGGCGTCGTCTACATCGCCCCGATCAACAATTTCGCGTGGCTTGGCGAAGCGCCACTCGAGACCATTGCCGCGCAGATTGCGTCGAGCATTGGCCCAAGCGGCGCAAACACCGAATATCTGTTCAAGCTGGAAGCGGCCCTGCAAAAACTGGGGTTTGCAGATTCACACGTCAGCGAGCTTGCCAGACAAGTCAGGCAAATCGTGGGCTAGGTGCTCTGTGTAGCCGGTCTGTTCAGTACCTTCCACACCCGCTCCGACGTGTAGGGCATCCGCAGGTCGGTTGTGTCGAAATCGGACAACGCATCAAAGACTGCACTCGACACCGCAGGTAGCGCGGCCGTCGTTCCGGATTCACCAACGCCTTTTACGCCGAGCGGATTGGTTGTGCACGTCGTATTGGTCAGCGAGTGCTCAAAGTTGGGGAGCTGATCGGCCTTCGGTATGCAGTAGTCCATGTACGAGCCCGTCACCAGCTGCCCGGAGTCCTCGTCATAGACCGTGTGTTCGAATAACGCCTGCCCAATCCCCTGAGCCGCACCACCGTGCAGCTGGCCGGCGAGCGTCATCGGATTGATCACGGTACCGAAATCACTCACGGTGAGATAGCGCGTGATTTCGACCTGCCCCGTCTGTGAATCGATTTCAACTTCGCAGATATGACATCCGCTCGGGTAACAGTAAACCTTGGCCTTGTAATGATGATGCGCCTTGAGACCCGGATCGACATCGGCGGGCAGGTCAGCAAAGTTGTGAGCCAAAGCGGCAACTTCACGCCAGCCAACCTGTCGATCGGTACCCGTGATGATGAAATCGCCACTTTCGAACGATACATCATCAATGTTTGCCTCAAGCAGATGTCCGGCCAGATGTCGTCCTTTGAGTATCAGCTCTTGCGCACACTCAACCATTGCCGCTCCGGTAACCGTGGTGCTGCGAGACCCGCCGCTGCCGCTGCCGTAGCCGTGGCGATCGGTGTCACCCTCATTGACCGTGATCGACTCGGGAGCAACACCGAGCAAGGTTTCGGCAATCTGGGTATAGGTGGTGTAGTGGTTCTGCCCGTTCGTTTGCGCCGAGGTTACAACCGTCAGATGACCGGTGGGGTCGAACGTGAGTTCCGCGCGGTTGTCCATAAAACCATCGGGCTCGGTATACATTATGACGCCCGAACCCAGCAGCTTGCCGTTGGAGCGCGCCACGTTTCGACGCTTTTCCAGAGAATCAAAGTCGTACAGGCGAAGCGCCTCGTTGAGCTGACCGCTGAAGTCACCACTGTCATAGACAAGACCGGTTGGTGTGGTCCAGGGCATGTCCGATTCACGGATCATGTTACGCAGTCTGATCTCTACGGGCGAAAGCCCCGTCACCCGAGCCGCCTCGTCGACCAGAGTCTCAACCAGGTGTGCAAACTCGGGCTTGCCCGCACCGCGGTAGGCCGAAACCGGCGCGGTGTTGGTGAAGACGCATCGGGTGCGCGCATGAGTTAACGGCACACGATAGACGTTGGCCAGCATCCGTGTGCCACCTCCCGTTGGGATGATCGGCGCAGCGCCGTTCATATAGGCACCCATGTTCGACAGCACGTCGACTCGCAGGGCCAGAAACTGTCCCTCGGAGTCCATCGCTACTTCGGCCGTCATCTCGTGATCGCGCGCGTGGAAGTCGGAGATGAATGCATCGCTGCGTGAGCCGTACCATTTGACCGGTTTTCGCAGTCGCCGCGCGGCCCAGGCCGTCAGGATCTGCTCACTGTGAATGCAGTTCTTGATGCCGAATCCACCGCCAACCTCAGGTGTAATCACCCGGATCAGGCTCGGTGAAATTCCAAGACCCGGGTCTGCAATACCGTGCTGCACCTGCGTACCGCCCTGGGTCGGCGTCCGCACGGTGACTCTGCCATCGGCGGCATCGAAACTTGCGAGCGCGCCTCTGGTTTCAAGCGCGGCCACAACAACACGATTGTTGGTCACGGTCACACGAGCGACTTTGTCTGCGGATGCAAATGCAGCGTCGACCGCCGAGGAATCTGACGACTGCCAGTCGAGTGCAATGTTGGTTTCGAACTCCGGCCAGACCACAGGCGAATCCGGCTCGGCGGCGCGAAACACGTCGACAGTGGCGTCGAGGGGTTCAAAATCAATTACAACCGCCTCGGCAATCTCTTCCAGAGACTCCGGTCTTTCGGCAATGACCATAGCGACGGTATCGCCCACAAACCGCGGATGATTGGTCAGCACTTTCTGCTTCGGATTCTTTAAAGCGGCGCCGTCGTGACTTTGAAGACCAGAAGGCGAATGCATGATACCGACACCATCGGTATCCAGATCGGCCTGGGTGAACACCGCGACAGCGCCGTCGATCTCCATGGCGGCGCTGACATCAATCGCCGGGATCGTCGCGTTGGGATACGGTGATCGGATAAAAGTCGCGTAGACCTGATCCGGCAAATTGAGGTCGTCAACGAATTTGGATTCGCCACGCAGCAACCCATCATCTTCAACCCGAGTGCGTGAGGCACCGATACCGGTGTTGCCTGAATTAGTCAATTTCAACGCCTTTAGCTGTCGACCGTCGAGTAAATGCGTGCAGATCACGTCGAGTCACTACTCGCGGATCATGTTGAGTCACTACTCGCAAATCATGTCGAGTCATCACTCGCAAATCATGTCGAGTCATGACTCGCAGATCATGTTGAGTCAAGACTTGCGGGTCGCTTTGATTTCACGCTCACAAATCGCGATCGATGCCAGCCTGGAACATCAGCTCGACCGCGACACCAACTGAAGATGACAGGGGTCTTTAGATCTCGCGACCCGCCATCTGAATCAGTTCGATCTTGTATTTGTCCGGATCCTCGACGAACGCGATGATGGTGTTGCCACCCTTCACCGGCCCGGCTTCACGGGTTACGTTGCCGCCAGCCGCACGAATTTTTTCACAGGTTGCGGCGACGTCGTCTACGCCAAGTGCGATGTGTCCATACGCGGTTCCGAGATCGTAGGATGTCTCGCCGTAATTGTAGGTCAACTCGATCTCGGCTTCACCGTTCTTGTTACCGCCTTTGTAAGCAACAAATGCCAGGGTGTATTTTTGCTCCGGGCGATCGGTCTGGCGAAGCAGCTCCATGCCCATGGCGTTGGTGTAGAAATCGATTGAGCGTTGCAGGTCGCCAACGCGGAGCATGGTGTGCAGCATTTGCATCGTTCAGTTCCTCACAGGTTGTATCAAGATATGAAATATCTGGTGGCCCATTATAGCTGGAATACTGCATTTCGATTTGGCGCCCGGATGGATTGACGCAATAGTCGTTCGATCAACTTCAAAATAGCCCGCGATGTGATCCGGGATGCTGACACCAGTACCCAACACGCTCACAAGCCGGAAGCAATTTCGGAAGCCTCGGCGGTTGCTATTTCAACGGTTCGGGGCGCAACACAGTCACCCAGGCGACTTACCGCTACGCCAGCGTCGACCAGCCTGTCGTAAAGGCCGCCGTCGGACTTGAGTCCACGCCAGTCCACGATCAATTCGATATCTACACGTGTCTGTGTTTGATCGGTGTACACGTCGCGCAACGTGACCACGCCGTTTCGTATCTGAGCGATGACGAGTCGACTCGTCATCGAAACGCCAGCGGCGCCAAGTCTCTGGTACCACGCCGTCCGATGGGTCGGATCGAGATCCGCCGCTACCGCAATGTCCGATGTAACGATCTCTACCGTATGCCCGGCCGCTGCAAGCACTTCCGCCGCGGCGAGGCCCGCCTGCCCTCGTCCGTCACTCCAGACAAGCACCGAACCCCCGGGCCCGGGATTTGCCACAGCCTCGTAGGCCGTGATCACGCGCACGCTGTTGTCGCCGGGTATTGGCTCAAGCTGCGGCCGGGCGCCTGTCGCAACCACAACATGATCAGCCTCGCAGTTCAGGACATCGTCGACAGACATCCGCCGTCGCAATTCAACCTCTACCTGCAACCGCTTCAGTTCGCGTTGTCTCCAGTCGATGATCGCCCGCAACTCCCGCATCGACGGCACGCTGGCCCACAGGCCTAACTGGCCACCTACGGCATCACCGGCTTCATACACCTTTACGCTGTGACCGCGGGTCGCGGCGATCCTTGCTGCTTCAAGTCCGCCGGGGCCAGCACCAATCACGGCAACACTCAGAGACCTGTCCGCGGTTGTCACGACTGACGCGGGATCCTTCAGCGCGGGATTGTGCATACACCTGACGGTTTTACCCGCGTAGCGACTGGCGATGCAGGTATTGGCTCCGACACAGGGTCGAATTCGATCCGTTTCGCCAGCGACAATCTTGTTGATAATTTCGGGATCGGTGATGTGCGCCCGTGTCATGCCTACCATGTCGGCGTCGCCTGCCGCCAGAATTCGCTCGGCATGGGCGGGATCTGTAATTCTGCCAATCGTCAGCACGGGCACGTCGACGACGGCCTTGATAGCGCGAGCCATGTGCACAAACAGACCGTGCTTTGACGGCGTTGGAGGCCAGTGCAGCGCGCGACCGGTGTGATCAATATTGTTGTAGGCGATGACGTTGAGATAGTCGACACGACCCGAATCAGCAATACAGCGCGCCACCTCGGTCATCGCCTCAAGGTTCAGTCCCCCGGGATTCCCTTCGTCTCCGGGGATTCGTACGCCGAGTATCCTGGATGTACCCAGACGCTCACGAACCGCCTCGATGACTTCCAGCAGAAACCGCATTCGGTTTTCAAAACTGCCGCCATAGTGATCTTTGCGGTGATTGGTCAACGGCGAGAAAAATGCCTGTGGCAGATACCCGAACGCCGCAAGTATCTCGACGCCGTCCATACCGCCGCTGGCAGCCCGGGCTGCGCCGTCGGCAAACGCGTCGATCACCTCGCCAATTTCCCGCGTCGACATCTCGTGGGAAACCGCCCCGGTAATTTCCGAGCGAACCGGCGACGCACTCCAGCTCTCGTAACCGGGTTGATTGATCAGAACCGTGCCGCCGCTATGGCCGATCTGGGCCATGATGCGCCCGCCTTCGGCATGGACCGCTTCCGACAGCGCCCGATAGCCGGGGATAATGCTGTCATCAAGATTCCACAGCGCATCGTTGGTCAGGCTGAGCATTCCCGATCGGTGAATCGGCGTACAGCCCGTAAACTGAATCGCCGCACCACCCGCCGCTCGTGCGCGGTGGTAGGCGATGTATTTTTCGCCAGGCTTGTTGTCGACCGCAAAACCCGGAACGTGGGCCGAAACAAAAATCCGGTTGCGCAGCTCGACCTCACCCAGCGTTATGGGTGACAGCGTATGGGCAAACCCGGTAGTCGACACGACAGTCGAACGGCCTAAACTGCCGTCTGCTCGCGCTCAAGCCCGGAAAATTCGATGTGACAGGCAATGATGTGCTCACCGGATTCGTCAACACGGTTGGGGGGCACTTCAACGTCGCACGTTCCCGGGATCGCGAGAGGACAGCGTTCACTGAAGGGACAACCCGGAGCATTGAGATCAACCGCGCCCGCGATTCCGGCCATCGCCTCGCGCGTGCCCATCGTATCCTCGAGCCATCCAATACGAAGCTCCGGAACCGATGCGATGAGCAGACGTGTGTAGGGATGGTATGGCGGTGACAGGATTTCCTTGACCGGCCCCTGCTCTACAACTCGACCGGCGTAGAGCACCACCACTTCGTCCGCAAATGACGCCACGGTCGAGAGATCGTGACTGATAAACACATACGAGACTCCAAGCTTGTCACGAAGGCGTCGCAGCAGTTTGATCACCGCTGCGCCAACGATGGTATCGAGCGCCGATGTGACCTCGTCGCACAGAAGCACTTCGGCATCTGCTGCCAGAGCGCGAGCAAGCGCAACGCGCTGCTTCTGCCCGCCCGACAGTTCAGACGGCAGTCGACTCATCATGTCGGGCTCAAGGTCTACCATCTGCAGCAGTTCGGCAACTTTGTCCGTGCGTTCACGACCGCGAATACCGCGATAAAATTCAAGAGGACGACCAACAATCTCGCGGATGTTGTGTCTTGGATTAAGCGCTGTGTCCGCCATCTGAAAAATGAACTGAACGCGTCTTAGCTGATCGCGCGATCTCTCGCGCACGGTTTTCGGCAGGCTCTCGCCGTCCAGCAGCACATCACCCTGGGATGCCGGCAGCAGTCCGGCCATGACCCGAGCGAGAGTTGACTTGCCGCAACCCGATTCACCAATAACGCCAACAACATGACCGCGTTCGATCTTGACGTTGATATCCCGTAACACCGTCACCTTGGGTGAACCATCGAGATTGCGTCCGTAACCCGCGGTGACATCTTTGACTTCCATCGCGGGCCCGGCGTCTGTCTCTTCCTGCTTCGCGCTGGCCAGATCTGACGAAGGCGTTGGCCTTACCGCC
This sequence comes from uncultured Gammaproteobacteria bacterium, assembly GCA_938034705.1. Lineage (GTDB taxonomy): Bacteria > Pseudomonadota > Gammaproteobacteria > Arenicellales > CALHMG01 > CALHMG01. The sequence continues at coordinate 27,392 of CALHMG010000121.1, read as the reverse complement.
GACATCAACCGACGGGTGTAATCGTGGCCGGGACTGTTGACGATCTGATCTGTGGTACCGGCTTCCTGGATTTTGCCGTCGTACAAAACGACGATGTGGTCGGCCACCTGGGCTACGACCGCAAGATCGTGGGTGACGTAGATCGCCGCAGCGCCCTGTTCCCGGATCACGGTCTTGAAGGCCTTGAGCACCTCAATCTGTGTTGTGACGTCGAGGGCCGTCGTGGGTTCGTCGAGAACCAGCAGATCAGGATCACCGCAAAGGGCCATCGCCGCCATCAGTCGCTGCAGCTGACCGCCAGACACCTGGTGCGGATAACGGCTGCCCAGCTGCTCGGGGTCTGGCAACTCAAGCGCGTGGTAGAGCTCAATCGCTTTTTTAGTCGCTTCTTCCTGCGTCTTGATTCCGTGCAGTACGGCGGATTCGGTAACCTGCTCGCCAATCGTAATCGACGGGTTGAAAGTCGCCGCAGCACTCTGGGCGAGGTAAGCCACCTCGCGTCCACGAAGATTTCGCAAACCGTGCCGGTCCAGATCAAGCACATCGCGACCGTTCAGAAAGACTTCGCCATCGGCGAACTCCAGGCCCGGTTTGGCGTAGCCCAGGGCCGCGAGCGAAATCGTGGTCTTTCCCGAACCCGATTCACCAATCAGCGCAATGACTTCGCCGCGCTTAACCGTAAAGTCGATTTCCTCAACAATATTCAGCGTGGAACCGTCCTCGCGGCGAGCAATGATCCGAAGATTTCTGACATCGAGAATCACGTTGTCTGTATCGGGGTTTTTGGCAGCTTCACTCATGTTCGTATTGACCCTTACATGCCTTTGGTGAGCTTGCCGCCCGCGTAGGACGACAGATCGTCAACGATCAGATTGATCGAGACGGTCAGTGTGGAAATCGCAAGCGCCGGTGCCAGTACCGCGAACTTGGTTCCGATACCGCAGAGCCAGTTGTCCTCACCTGCGGCGTTCTTCGGATAGGGACAGGCCTCGTAGGGAACATGCTGTAACGCTCCAAGATTTTCGCGGACCATATTGCCCCAGTCAGCCGCCGGGGGTTGAACGCCAAGCCCGAGAAAAGAAAGTCCGGCGACGAACAGAATGACGTAAATGAGTCGCAGGCCAAAATCAGAAATCATCGGCATCGCGGCGTTCGGCCAGATCTCCTTGCGGATGATCCACCACAAACCTTCACCGCGAGCGCGCGCCGCTTCAACGTAATCCTGCACCATGATATCCATCGCCAGAGCTCTGGATATTCGAAAAACAATGGTCGCGTAGATCAACCCCGCCGTGAATATCAGGACGGTTAAAGATGACCCCACGGCGGCGATGACAACGAGACCGAGCATGATCGTCGGCAAACTCAGAAAGGCGTCGTTAACACGACTCAGTCCCATATCGATCCACCTCCCGCTGACGGCCGCGGTCACGCCAAGACTCACCCCAACCAGATACGCAAGAATAGTCGCGGCGAGAGAGATGCCGATGGTGCGACCGGCGCCATAGATTATTCGGGACAGGATGTCGCGATCATCAACGTCGGTTCCAAGCAGCGCCTTGGCGGTTGGGACCTGGAATTCAGAATACGCATCCGGGTACGGCAAGTCGTTCTCGCCATAGGGCGCTATGAAAGGGCCGAGAATCGCAATCAGGAACCAGAATGTAACGACGATAACGCCAATCCATCCGGTCCAGGAAAATCTGAATTTCTGACGCGGCGCCGCGTCATAAAGTTCCTGAAAATCAATTTCGTCGTCAGCGACATCGGTAGCTGTTTTTGTGCTGTCACTCATTGCTCTACCTCGGATGCCGCAAACGCGGATTGGAAACGATCGATGCGATATCGGCAATCAGCATCAGAATTATGTATACGCAACAGAACAGCATTCCAAGAACCTGAATCAGGTTGTAGTCACGGGTCTGAACACCCTGAACCATCAAGGTGGCAAGGCCGCTGTACGCGAAGAACACTTCAATAATCACCACACCTGAAATGAGATACGCAAGGTTCAGCGCAATGACGTTTACGATTGGGCCAATTGCGTTAAACAGCGCGTGGCGCATGATGATGCGCTTGCGAGGCACGCCTTTGAGTATGGCCATTTCAACATACGGCGAGCTCATGACGTTGAGCACAGCCGCTCGGGTCATTCGGATCAGCTGCGCCGCGATAATCATGCACAGGGCCATGATCGGCAGGAAAAAATGCCTGAGGATTTCGAGGAAGGTTTTACCTTCGACACCACCAACCACGACCGCACTTGTAAAGTTGAAGTAGAACGCAAAAATCAGGACCAGCAGGGTCGCCAGAAAAAACTCCGGCGCCGACACCAGCGTTACGGAAATAAACGTGACCACCCTGTCGTAGATGCCTCCCGGAAACATTGCCGCGAGAATCCCGAGCAGCACCGATAAAGGCACACCAATGACCGCCGTCACGGCGCTGACATACAGCGTGTTCTTGTATCGATCTCGAATCAGGTCAGTAACGGGCACATCACTCGCCAGCGACACACCAAGGTCTCCTGAAAGCGTGTCTTTAACCCAGGAAAAATATTGAACGTGAGCAGGCCGGTCCAGGCCGAGCTCTTTGCGGAAAGCCGCGAGGTTGGTTTCGGTGGCTTCCTGCCCGAGACGAATCTGGGCCGCGTCTCCCGGGAGGATCCGGGTGCCACAGAAAATAATGACTGATACCGCGAACATGGTAACGATACCGATTCCGATCCGACGCAGAATCATCGACCACATATTTACACTCCTCTGCACCGGTCTTGCGTTGTGCGACCGGCATCATCGTTTTCGTTCGATAGCTGGCGCTCGGCGCCAGACTGAATCAAAAAAGCGCACCCGACCGTGGAGTCGAGTGCGCCAGTTCTGAAAATGCCTGACCCCGAAAATTCTCGGTCAGGCAACCGGCCAGGCGTTCAAACTAACACCGGGCCGGCTGTGGTTTTCCTGGCTTATGAGTCGAGCCAGACGCCGACCGGAAGCTCGGCACCACCGAAGGCATTCAGTGGAACCTTCGGAATTCCCTTAACGTTGGAGGCGATGCCATCAACGTAGTTGCGGTGCGCCGGCAGGATGCAGCCGTACTCGTTGTGGATGATTTCCTGCATGTCGCAGTACATCTGCTTGCGAGGACCAGGATCCGTAACCGCACGAGACTTGACCAGGAGGTCGTCGAACTTGTCGCTCTTGTAGAACGTCTCGTTCCACTTCGCATCACCTTTGAACGCAAGTGACATCATCACGTTGGCGGTCGGACGCATGTTCCAGGAGACCACACACAGCGGCGCCTTGAGCCAGACAGCGCCCCAGTAACCGTCACTGGTGACTTTCTTGACCTGTACATCAAGGCCAATCTTCTTCGCCTCGCGCTGCAGAAACAGAGCCTGCTCAACAGAACCTGGCGCAACCTCGGCTGCAACAATCTCGATCGGTCCGGTATGTCCTGACTTCTTGAGATGGAACTTCGCCTTCTCGGGATCCAGCGCGCGCTGGGGAATGTCGGAACAGTGATCGGCATAAGCTGGACCAATCGGCTGGTCGTTTCCGAGACCGCCCTGACCTTTCAGCACGCCTTTTACAACACGCTCACGATCCATCAGATGCTTGAGGGCAAGGACAAGATCGTTGTTGTTGCCTGGCGCCATGTCACGGCGAGCCGCAATGTTGATGTAGGCGCCTGAAGGTACCGAGAAAATCTCGCGACCATCAGCGGACTCAACCTGTGGGATCGCCTTTGAGGTGACGTTACCCATGACCTGGATATCGCCGTTCAGAAAAGCGTTCAGACGGGCAACCGGATCACCGATACCGAACATTTCGATTTCGTCGAGGTAGCCGCCTTCACCCCAGTAGTCCTCAAACGGCGTACCGATTGAGCGAACACCGGGTTTGAATTCCTTGATTCTGTAAGGACCGGTACCCACCGTCTTGGAGAAGTCGGTCGTGTCCTTTTTCAGAATTTTGAAGTGGAACGTGCCAAGAATCGTCGGCAGGTCGACGTTCGGAGATTCAAGAATCGCCTGTACCTGATTCGGACCCGACTTCTTCCATTCGGTCACGTAGTCAACCAGTGATCCGGCCTTGGACTTGGATTCCTTGCCGAGGTGGCGGCTCATTGTCCAGACAACGTCGTCAGGTCCCATGGAAGAACCGTCGTGGAACGTAACGCCCTTCTTCAGATCAAAGGTCCAGACCTTGCCGTCGCTTGATACTTCGAAAGCTTCCGCGAGTTCCGGCTGAGGCACCAGATCCGGGCCGAGTCGAACCAGTGAGCCGTAGAACATGCGTCCACGGGTGTAGTCGATTGTTGAAGTGTAGAGCTGTGGATCAAGCGTATCGTTCGGACCGTGCTGGTCGTGTGCGATTACAAGACGTCCACCGCGCTTCGGGGTCTGGGCCCATGCATCTTTGGCGCCGGCGAAAATACCTGTCGCTGCCGCTGCAGATGTGACGCCAAGCGCTCCCATCATTTTCAGCACGTCACGGCGACTCGCGCCGCGGCGGATGGCGGTTAGCAGATTGTCTTTCTCGATCGCGTTGAGATCGTCGAATGACACCTGCTTTGGCTTAAAGTTAGACATCTATTACTCCTCTGATGAGTTAATAAATCGAAAGCGCCCTGTCGAAAACTTGTCATCGATCCTTAAGTTCATATCAACTCTCAACTCTACTCAAATCAGACCAGATCAAATATGCTGACCCATACTGACTAACTGAATTGACAGGAATCGACCCTTGCCAGGCGGTTGTATTGACCGTTCACGCTGTTGTTGTTCTCTGTCGTTGGCGCGTTCTTGCTTCGGTCTGCCACCTGATCCTGAATTCTGTGGTGCGCAGGTTCAGTATCACCCCAAAGCGCGTGACGTTGCTGTTCTGGCACACGCCTGCACGTGTCTGACGGCGTCGGGGAACTGTGACAGGCACAGTACCACAGGTGTTTCCGGGCGCTGCCCGCACCACGGTTTTTAGCTTATGTTTTTCAACAACTTAGGGATCAGAACGGCCTGCTGTTCCGGATTTCGGGATGGTTAACTGCTTAAGTTTTGCGCTTTCGCTGGAGAAACGCGCAACGGGTGCCGGCGACGACAACGTTGCTGACCACATCATCACCGGCACGGCGCACCGTCACTGCGGCTCGTCAACAATCCTCAGGTACGGCTTCGGCGCATTCCAGCCTTCAGGAAACTTTTTGCGCGCATCCTCATCACTGACCGCCGGCACGATGATCACCTGGTCACCGCGACGCCAGTTAGCGGGTGTTGCCACCTGATGTTTTGAAGTGAGCTGACAGGAATCCACAATCCGCAGGATTTCGTCGAAGTCGCGACCGGTACTCATCGGGTAGTACACGCTGGCCTTGATCAGTTTGTCAGGACCAATCACAAACACTGCGCGAATCGTCGCATTGTCGACCGCGGTACGGTCCTCGGCGCGGCCGTTCGCGTTGGGATGAATCATGTTGTAGAGCTTGGCAACCTTGAGATCGACATCGCCAATCAACGGGTAGGTCACGGCGTTGCCCTGGGTTTCTTCGATATCGCCAACCCAGCGCAAATGGTCGTCCACGGAGTCGATGGAAAGACCGATAATCTTTGTGTTGCGATGCGCAAACTGCTCCGTCAGACCTGCGAGCGTGCCGAGTTCAGTGGTGCAGACCGGTGTGAAGTCTTTGGGATGCGAAAACAGGATTGCCCAGCTGTCTCCAATCCAGTCGTGGAAGCTGATTTCGCCCAGGGTCGTGTCAGCGATAAAGTCGGGTGCGGGATCGCCAATTCGTAGTGTCATGCTTTATTCCTTCAGTCATCGTGTCCGGTTCAGCCCGATTTAACACGGGCCGATCCCATCAAAAATCTGCACAAATCACCCGACGTTTCCAGGCGTCAGAGGAGTGCCCGACGCCGCGTTGGGTGACGCCGCAGTGTCAGCCGGACCTGCTGTGGCCACAAGTCATGAGCCATCGGACGAACACCGTTTGCGCCGCCGGACACGACCCGGAGCAAAATTCAGGAATTGGTAACATTTTATGAACGACCGTCAATCCGGTTTTTCTGAACTCGCAACCGGATTCGAGGTCTTACGGGGCAGCTCCGTGACGAAAACGTGATCCGTAGCCGTCAGGGGGTGCTATACACTTAGTACCGGATGGAACGCCCCGGAACGTTGAGTTTCGGAGCGGCACTGTCCGACTCCCGAGTTTATAACTATTCGAGAACCACTATATGACCATGAGCCTCACAAGACGCCAGTTTCTGGCGGCTTCCTCGGCCGCGACGCTTGCCCCGGCAGCGCTGTTGTCCGAAGTAGCCATGGCTGCCGAGTCAGACATCGAACCTTTTACCCTCGATGACTACAACGCTGCCCTCGCCAGTGGCGAACCCTTCATGCTGGCCGTTCTATCATCCTGGTGACCTACGTGTCGTGTACAAGGACGCACCGTGAGTGCGCTACTCGACAACCCGGCCTATAAGGCCGTACGTGTTTTCAAGGCTGACTGGGATGAGTTCAAGAAGACGCCACTCGCGTCGGACCTGGAAGTGCGTCGCCGCTCGACACTGATCACCTTTGCCAAAGGCAATGAGGTCGATCGTGTCATCGCGACCACCGGTGAAAGCGAAATTGAAGCGCTGTTCAAGAACTGTCTCGCCGCCGCGAGCTGATTATTGTCGGTAGTTTCAACCGCGCCTGACTCGACCCGGCCCGCCGGGTCGAGTCACTTTTTTATCCAACAATGCTTTGACTAGCTGCATCTTGAGTATTTCCGAATGACTCTGTTCTGGGCCTTTGTGGCCGGCCTGCTGACGCTTATAAATCCATGTGTGCTGCCACTGCTGCCGATCGTAATCGCATCAGCATTCCAGAGCAGCCGGTATGGACCTGTTGCACTCGCAACCGGTCTGGTCGTGTCATTCACGGTAATCGGCGTGGGGGTCACGGCCTTCGGCCATCTCATCGGCATCGACACCGACATGATCAACCGAATCGCCGCGGTCATGATGATCGTATTCGGTGTCCTGTTGTTGATACCTCAATCACAGCGATTGTTCGCGGCAGTGTCCTCGCCACTTGCAGATCGCGCTAATCGAAAACTGGATAGCGTTGAGGGCAACGGACTTTTTGGCCAGTTTGTCGTTGGCGCCCTGCTCGGTGCGGTCTGGTCGCCCTGTATCGGGCCAACGCTCGGTGGCGCGATCAGCCTGGCCGCCGCGGGCGAAGGCTTGACCCAGGCGGCACTGACGATGCTGTGTTTCGGTCTGGGTGTCGCCGTGATGCTTATGGGGCTCGCCTACGGTTCACGCGAGGTGCTGGCAAAACGACGCGGGCGGTTGATGAAAGCGATGCCGTGGACCCGAATGGTGCTCGGAATCTGTCTCATTATCATCGGTATCGTGCTCTACATGCACTGGCACCGCGTTCTCGAGGCATGGCTGCTCGACGTACTACCCGCCTGGCTGATTGATCTGTCGGTATCCGTTTAGGTTCAGATCCGGATTTCAGAGCAGGCCAAGGTTTTGCATCCAGTTGACCATCGCGGTACGACAGCTGGTCACTACCGGCTTCACTGCATCGTGCTCATCGAGAGCATCTCGCCACTGCGCGAGGCCAGGCGGCAATTCCAGTCGTCGGCCGACGATGGGAAACAGCATTTCGGCATGAACAAACGTCGTCGGCCACGCACAGTCCGCGAGAGATAGTTCAGCTCCGGCGATATACGGAGCCGGCTGAGCTGCCGCGGCAAACTCTGCGAGTCGCCGATGAAACTCGTCGATGTGGCCATGACAGAATTCAATATCGGGCTCGGTTTTTTTCACCTGGGGATACAGCGCACGAATATGAGGCTCGACCCAGGTGTCGTGAATTCTTGAAAGCGTTCGAATGTGAGCGCGTGTTGCCGCGCTGCCAAACAGCATCGCTGGCGTTGGCCAGCACTCCTCCAGATACTCGTTTATCGCCTCGGACTCACTCAGGACGACATCGTCGTGCACCATGCCTGGAATCGTGCCCATCGCAATGATCTTTCGGTAGCTATCCGATGCATAACCATCCGGTGGCGCGAGCATTTCAAACTCAATCCCCTTGTGTTGCAACACGACCTGCACCTTTGCGCAGTAGGTACTGAGCGGCAATCCATAAATCTTTATCAATTTTCCTGATCCGATGTAAATGCCAAAAAGTCGTCGGCAAATTCCTTTGCCGCAGTATCCAGCAAACGACGACCGTGCGCCGGGTCTGCAAGAGAAGGATCTGATCCGACGCGACCATCGGCAAAGACTTCGCGATGGGTCTGGGCGTCATTATGATTGTCGCCAGCGTGACTGACGAAAAATTCTGTCGACAGCGGCTCAAATGCCATATTTTCGACCGTCGGTGCCGATCGGTTTACCATGGCCTGAGTGATCGCGACCTCGCTGGGCGTCGCGTGCATGCCTTCAGCCTCACCATAGAGTTGGGCCCGCAGACTGTTGGTTTGCGCATAATCCCACCAGCTCCTGAATCTGAACTGGAGACTCGCAAATTCCGGTTGCGCATTTATTGATCGTCGCAGATGCAGGTCGTGAATCGCAGCACGCGTCACCGCAACGTTCGCCCCGTGGCCGTTAAGAAAATAAAATCGCCTGAAACCACTGCGGGCCAGCGACCGAACCATGTCTTCGAGTACCTGCGCGAAAGTCGACGCCGATAGCGAAATGGTTCCCGGAAAAGCCAGGTTGAACTGAGCCGGTGTCAGCGCCTGGGTAGGGGCGACCAGAATCTTCCTGCCCGCAGCGACCACCGATTGTGCACCGTGCCAGGCAACCTGCTCGGCGCACAGTGCGTCGGTACCGACCAGTCCATTGGGGCCATGTTGCTCGGTCGAACCAAGCGGTATCGCGATGCCATCGCGGGTCCCAAGGTAGGCCTCAACCTCAGGCCAGGTCGCAAGCTGCAGCCGCATCAGGTTTCGGCTCAGCTCTCGCCAGCTTGCGCGTCAGGACTACCTTTGCGATAGGAAAACGACTGTCCGTAGCGCTTCAGGATGTGCTGCGCGACGGTGGTTGGTCTGTATCGGATTTTTTCACCGGACTTGATGACGGTCGAAGGATCGATGATCGTATCGCTGTCGGGATCCCAGAACAGCGCCATTGAGCATCGCTCAAGGCCCGATCGATTGACGACGCGATGGGGCGTGGACTTGAACCGTTGATTCGTCCAGCGTGCAAGAAGGTCACCGACGTTAACGACAAAAGTATTCTTGATAGGATGCGCGGTCACCCATTGGCCGTCAGCACTGCGAACCTCAAGCCCGCCTACATGATCCTGCCATACCAGCGTCAGGCAGCCGTAGTCAGTGTGTGGAGCGACTCCAAACTGCTCCTCGCCGAGATCCGCCGACTGAGGTGGATAGTAAACGCTTGCACCGCGACTCACAGGATTGGTAGCGGTTTTCAAAAAGGCGTCTTCTTCAAGGTCCATACTCACGGCGAATGCACGCATCAGGTCAACGGCGACACCCGAAGCCTCATTGAAAAATTCCACCATCGCTGGACGAAATTGCGACGGCTCGGTCGGCCACTGATTGTGGCCAAGAAACTCGTCGTCGGCTGCCGGCGTCGTTGCCAGATCGTCGTTCTCAATGCTCCATATCCACGATTCCTTGAGATCAACGTGCTTGGCGCCGTACATCTGGGCTTCGCCAACGCTCAGAAAGCCGCGGTGGTTTGCGTTGACCGATACGGTGTCCTTCACTTCGCGAGGCTGTTTGAAGAATTCGCGACTGGCCTCATTTGCGCGCTCAAAAACCTCGTCCGGTACACCGTGACCACGTACATAGAAAAAACCAATTGTGGTCGCGGCTTCAAGAATCTGTTTCGCAACTTCGCCAGCGGCGCCGACATCGTTTCGGCGCAGCGCTGAAATGTCGAGAACAGGAATCTGCGAGAGTTCGATTTGGGTAGAAGTGGCGTAGGGCATCTCGGATTCAGCGTCAGTTATTCGTCTTCAGAATAGTAGCCAATCTGGTCACCGTGTGTTGTGACGCCCAGACCATTAAGAAGACGATTGGAGTAGTTGAAATAGGCACACACCTGATTGACTTCCAGAATTTCACCGTCGGTCGCGCCCGCGTTTCGAGCAGCGAGAATATCCGTCTCCTGCATGTTGCCCGGGGTCGCCGTAAGCTTGCCCGCGTAGCGCAGCAGCTCGAGTTCTTTACCCGAGAATTCCCGCTCGGGTTCTCCTGCATCAAGCGCCGCGTAAATGCGTGTCGACCTGTCCTTGTCGTTAAGCAGACGACGAGTGTTCATAAAGTGGTGTGTAAGGCTGTACTCACATTTATTGATCATGCTGACATAGGAGGCAACGCATTCGAGAAACCACAGCGGCTGCGTAATGTCTTTGTCATGCAGAACTGATCGGTACAGCACCACATGCCCGTTCATTGTTTCCGGTCGCAGGCTGTGCGCCTTCATGACATTGTCGACAGTCCCATGGGGTGTCTTCACTATGTCGTACATTTCTACCAGTCGCCCGCTCGCCTCCTCGGGCTCGATCAGCTTGATCCACGCTTTGCGCTCTGTCATCGATACTCCCCTGCTCTTCTCTGACGCCTTAATCCGTATCCGGATACCACTGTACCGGCTTTAAAGTGGCAGAACGATCCTTGTCAGAGATCCAGATCTCCTCGTCCTGAATATTGCAGCTCAGCCGCATCGTGCGCTCGACCATCGACTCAAGCTGGCCGATCCCGGCGTCAGGGACATTCACAATGGTGAGATTGCCGAATCTCTCGAGTTTGCCTCGATTGCTGTCCCACCAGATCCGCGCCGCGTTGTCCGTGTAGGTATAAATCGAGACCCTCTTCGCACGTCCACACGCTTTGCGAATACGCTTTTCATCGGGCTGGCCAAGCTCGATCCAGTGTTCAATCTCGCCCGTAAGGTTTTTCTGCCAGATATCGGGTTCATCATCGGTACTGATCCCGCGGCCGAATTCAAGATCCTCCGCTGCGTTCAGTGCGAATACCGCGAGACGCAGCATCATTCGCTGATGCGTTTCGGATGGATGCTGGGCGACGCTCAGCGCGTGACTGCCATAGTAGTCGCGGTCCATGTCCGCGATGCTTAACTCGGTCTTGTAGACGGTGGCCTTGAGCGCCATAGTTGTATTCCAGACGAATATTCAGGTGACGGCCGATCATTGGCGAGGAAAACCGCCGGCTTGTGTCGGATGACGTAGTGACGAACCCGTGACGAACCGCGTGACGAAAAACATTGCGGGCCGGCCTGTGACCCGGCCCATATCCTCGTAATCCGTGACATCGATCAGGCAAAGCAGGTAGCCAGGCATGACTGACACCGAAATACCCGTGCTGGACGCGTCATCGCCAGATCTTGTCGAAGCGACATTGGCAGCTTATCAGAACGTCGGCTTCGCCTACGTTGAAAATTTCAACATCAAACCCGATCTGATCGAACGCGTTTTCAAGATGTCCATGGCGTTTCACGCCGAACCGCTCGCGGTCAAAAACGAGATTGCCCTGGATGCCCTGCACCGAGGCTTTATCGCCATAGACACGTCGGTTGACCGTAATTCCACGCTGGCCCAAGTGACCCGGCCAAATCAGAGCGAGTCATTCATGATGATGCGAGAAGCGGGTCCGGGGGATCCGGATGTTCAGGCCGGCGCTTACCTCGCCGGGCCGAACCAGTGGCCGGATCTGCCAGGCTTTCGCGAAACGTTGCTTGAATATGATCGGGCCATGGAACAGGTTGCTCGACAGTTCATGAGCGTTTTTGCGACCTGTCTGAATACGGATGTCGCTTCGTTTTCAAGTTACTTTGTTCGCCCAACGACCTGGTTGCGCCTGCTTCGCTATCCACCGGCCCCATCCGACGCGCCTGACGACAGCTACGGATCGGCACCTCATGCAGATTTTGGATTCATCACGCTGCTGGCACAGGACGAAACGGGTGGCCTTCAGGTTCAGCATCCGGACAAAGGCTGGATCGATGTGCCGCCGCGAGTGGGCGCTCTGGTTCTGAACAGCGGCAACATGCTTCATCGCTGGAGTAACGGCAGGCTCCGCTCCACGCCTCACCGAGTGGTCAACCAGAGCGGGCGTGAGCGATATTCATGCGCCTATTTCTTCGACCCAAACGTGTTGAAAACTATCGCGCCGTTGCAAGGTTGTATTGAACCAGGCCAGCCTCCTCGATTCGAGCCCGTTCGATTCGACGAATATTTGCGGGGAGAGCTTGAGGCAGCTTACGATCAGCATTCGGCGCCGACCGATCCACTGGCGTCCTGATTAACCTCGTCACCTATTTGAGAAGGCACTATGAAGCTTACCGATTTTTCCGTCCTGACCTTCGATTGCTACGGCACCCTGATTGATTGGGAAAGTGGCATCTGGGATGCCTTTCAGCCGCTGCTGCACAGTAACGGTGTCGACCACATCCAGCGCCACGATGCCCTGAAGGCGTTTGCAACCATTGAAACGGCCCAGGAAGTAGAAACGCCAGCGATGATCTACTCGGATCTGCTGGCAACGGTGCATGAAAAATTTGCGGCCCAGTTTGATCTGAAATCCAGTGGCGATATGGATCGGGCCTTCGGTGAGTCCGTGCCCTACTGGCCGGCGTTTCCCGACACGGCGGACGCTCTGCGAATCCTCAAGCGCTACTACAAGCTCGTCATTCTTTCAAACGTGAACCGTGATGGCTTCGCTGCGTCAAACCGGAGAATCGGTGTGACGTTCGACGCGATCTACACCGCGCAGGATGTCGGGACCTATAAACCCAACGACGGCAACTTCGATTTTCTTCTGAGCAATCTGGCACGTGATCACGGCGTAGAAAAGTCGGAAATCCTGCATACCGCCCAGAGCCTTCACCATGATCACGTCCCGGCCCATCGCGCCGGCCTGAACCGCTGCTGGATTGATCGTCAGCGTCTGTCCGAAGGCGGTGACTGGGGTGCGACAGCAAAGATTGACGACCGTCTGCCAGACCCTGATTTTCTGTTCTTCACCATGGGTGAAATGGCGGCCGCTACTGTTGCCGCGAACAGCTGACGGGAACACCACGGCGCCAACATGACCGACGACAACGGTCGATCGGCTCACCGCGTGCGTCGATCCTGACAGCCGTCAGCGCGCCCAGACCACGGGCCAGAGGTCGCTGTCCAGCGGCGCGCCGGGTGCGATCTCGGGCTCCCACATGATCGGCATGATGTCGTCGACGGGGTGATAGACCGCGTCGTCCCCGGCCCATCGCGTCACAACCGCACGGCGACGCAGATTCTGATTGCTGTTTCCGGGCGCTCCATGCACAAGCAGGCCATGGTGTACGGTGCAGTCGCCGGGCTCGAGTTCAAACTGTACGATTTCGTGTTTTTCACGCTCGGACTCAATATCAGGCACCTTGGGTAGATCGATCTTGTAGCGATCGTCGCCCGCGAACGCCGGCGGCTTATACTGTGTCCCCCACAGGTGCGACCCCTTGATGTATTCAACCGCGCCAGATTCGGCGGTAACCGGATCAAGCGCAAGCCACACCGTGCAGACCTGGCTCCCGCGAACGGGCCAGTAGGGAATGTCGTGATGCCAGGGAGTTTTCTCGCTCGTTCCCGGCTCCTTGATCAGGAGCTGATCGAAAAACAGATTGATCTTGCTGGACCCCATGACCTGACCCGCAATTTCGGCGGCGGGCGAGTTGAAAGCGAAATCCTTGAAACCGTCGTTATACGTCCACATGAACGTATCGAAAAAAAACCGACCGGTACCGCCTTCAGATACCAGTTCCTGAACCAGCTTGCCAGGATTCGCCATGTCCTCCTCAGCAAGCTCGCGCATGCGATGGACCCAGTCACCGTCGAATAGCTGACGCAGGACAACGATGCCATCTTCGGCAAAGGTTTTTCGTTCTTCATCGGTAATCGCGCGGGGCAAAGTCCGGTTCATCGCTATGTTCCATCTGGGTTACTGAGCACCGTCAGTATATGGATTCGGGCTGCTGTCCCCGTTCCGATAGTCAGTGCGTTCCGTGTTCCGGGAGTCGGGCGGCGCACAGCCCCATCCCACGGTGTCGTTCGACCTGCCTTGTGGCCACAATGGGCCATCCCCAACTTTCCCGAGCCCGGACATGAGCGATCACGGCCCACACCGACAGCGTGTCGAAAACTTTCTCCAGCGTATCGACACCTATAACAAAGAATTGAATGCGATGATGGAGCCGACCCCCGATATCGCCCGGGCGACTGCCGACGCAACCGATCTCGCCGAACAGCAGGGTCGCTCCATGGGTGCGCTTCACGGCGTTGTGGTTGCGCTGAAGGACAACATTGATACAGCCGGTATACGCACAACGAGCGGCTCCAAACTGTTCGAGGAATACGTGCCAGCCGAAGACGCTACGGTCTGGCGCAACATGCGCGAAGCCGGCGCAATTCTGATTGGCAAAGCCGGTCTTCACGAGTGTGTGTTTGGTCCGACATCACAAAATGTCTGGTTCGGCAGGATTCGAAATCCATGGAACACCGAGCACGTGCCAGGCGGGTCGAGCGGCGGTTCCGGCGCGGCGGTCGCTGCGGATTTTTGTGACGTGGCGCTTGGCACCGACACGGGCGGGTCTGTTCGAATTCCGTCAGCGATGTGCGGACTGACCGGACTTCGCGGAACCGTCGGCGCCGTGCCAAACACAGCGACTCGACCGATAAGCCCCCACCTGGATACCACCGGCCCGATGGCATGGTCCGTGCACGACGTGGCAAAAGCGTGGTCGGTAATGCAGGCCTACGACGCCGAAGACGAAACGTCGCGCCGCCCCCCCGCGCCTCTTGATCTTTCGGATCTCGACGACGGGGCACGTGGCCTGAAGATCGGTGTCCCGACAGACTGGTTCACCGATGGCCTGCATTCTGGCGTCGAGAGCGCGTATCAGGACGCCCAGGAACGTTTCCGTGAGCTTGGAGCCGAAATCGTTCCGCTGGACCTGCCGGGTGCATCCGAGGCGGCGCGAGTGTGTCCACGAATTATCGTTGCCGACGCGGCCGACTACTATCATGAGGATATTCAGCACCGCCCCGATCGCATCAGCGATGAAGTCATGAAACGCATGAAGCTGGGATTCGACGTCACCGGCATCGAATACGCCAACTGCATGCGCAAGATGTACAGCTGGCAGCGCGAAATCGAAAACGCGTGCCGGGGCCTTGACGCAATCATGACTCCGACGCTGAGCATGCCAGCACCGACGATCGCCGAAAGCGATGATCTACTGAACGTGGTCAGTCGCATCACACCTTTCACCATGGCATGGGCGCTGGGCGGTGGGCCTTCCCTCGCGCTACCGGCGGGGTTTACCGACGAGGGTCTGCCGGTATCCGTGCAGCTTGCCGGCCCCAGGTTCACGGAACCTCGTCTGCTACGACTTGGCGCAGCATTGCAAACGGTTACCGACTTTCATCTCAAACGTCCGGCACTTTAGCGCCGGGACTCTAAACTTCGGGTCAACCACGGGTATACTGCGCGCCATGTCACGCTGGCGACCACCCCCACCAAAATCCACGGCGATAATTTCTGCCGAGGGCTACGCACAGCTTGAGAAAGAGCTCAGAGAAATCTGGGAAAAGCGCAGCGAGGTCACCCTCGCTCTCGGCGCTGCAGCCGCCGAGGGCGATCGCTCTGAAAATGCCGAGTACATTTATCGCAAAAAGCAGCTCGCCGAAATTGACCGCAGAATTCGCTACCTGCAAAAACGAATGCCGTCACTGAAGGTCGTACGTGAGGCCGGTGACACATCGAAGGTGTTTTTCGGAGCCAGCGTCAAACTGGAGAAAGACGATGGCGACGAAGTGGTCTACCGCATCGTCGGCCCCGACGAAACCAACGCCAAAAAAGGCTGGATCAGCATCGACTCGCCTTTGGCACGCGCACTGCTGAAAAAGGAAATCGAGGACGAGGTTCAGATTCAGCTCGGCGACAACAAGGTGGGATATTGCGTCGTCGAGATCAGCTACGACATGCCGAGCGCGAGGCGCAGCAGTCCGGTCTGAGCTGAAATCGAGGACGCGTGGACTACCGTCGATCAGAGCTGATTGATGGGAATCTTTATGTAGGACACACCATTGTCTTCCGGTGGCGGCATCTCCCCGGCTCGAATATTGATCTGTATTGCCGGCACGATCAGTGACGGCAACGACAGCTGCGCATCCCGCGTCGATCTCAGTTCGACGAACTCGTTCTCGGTTTTACCCGTGCCGACGTGAATATTTTTGGCGCGCTGTTCACCTACCGTTGTTTGCCAGCTGATCTCGCGTCCACCTGGACCATAGTCGTGACAGACAAAGATTCGTGTATCCGAATCCAGTTCGAGTATCCGCTGGATCGAACGATAGAGGGTGGCGGCATCGCCACCGGGGAAATCGGCACGCGCGGTACCACCATCGGGCATGAACAGAGTGTCGCCAACGAAGGCCGAATCGCCCACAACATAAGTCATGCACGACGGCGTATGACCCGGCGTGTGCATGACGTTGACCGGAATGTTGCCGATATTAAAGGTATCGCCATCACCGAAAAGCTGGTCAAACGCTTCACCGTTTGCGGTAAACGACGGCTCAAGATTGAAAACTTCCCGGAAGTGACTCTGAACGTCACGAATTCCCTCACCGATACCTATTTTGCCGCCAACACAATCGCGAACATAGGGCGCGGCGCTGAGGTGGTCCGCGTGGGCGTGGGTTTCGATAACCCAGTGCACCTCGAGCCCTTGTGCTTTGACATGTTCGACTATCTGGTCTGCCGATGCCGTGTGGGTTCGCCCTGATGCCACGTTGAAATCGAGCACCGCATCAATGATGGCCGCAGCCGACGTGGCCGGATCTGACACGACGTAGCTGATCGTGTTGCTGTCGGCATGGAAAAATGGCGTTACGGCTGGCGTCATCGGCTGTGTCCTGAATGCTTGAGCCTTCGGTTTTACCACAAAAGAAAACGCCAGCGCGATGACTCACGCTGGCGTTTCAAAACAAAGAGGACGTGTCCGGCGATAACCGAACACGTCACCTGACTTACATCTTATTGAGCCACTCGCCCATCTTGCGTCCTGCCGCCTCGCGGCCACCAAGACCGAAAGACAGAGCAACCGCAACCGCGATGGCGCCAAGTGTCAGGCCGAAAGCCATGTTGACGATGTCGTCAGCGAGACCCATGGCACGAAGACCCATGGCAACAACCAGGCCCATCACCGCAAAGCGGGCGATGTTGGCAGCACCAGCGCCGCTGACCTGAGCGACCATCTTGTGCACCAGGTTAGCCATCCAGAAGCCAACGCCGAGGATGACGGCACCGAGCAGAATCTGGCCACCGAACTCGATGAACATGGTTACGACGTCGCGCACCTGGGTAAAGCCGAGGCGGTTAGCCGCTTCAACTGAACCAAACAGCATGGCGAAGAACATGATGACCTTGCCCACAACAGCGGACAGCGATGTGCCGCTCGCCAGATTGGCGAAGCCCATTTTTGCAGGGTAGTCGTCAAAGCCGATGCCCTGAAGCAGGCTGACGAGGAAACCGCAGATGAACTTGGCAACAAAGTACGTCACCGCAAGGATGATGGCAGCCGCAATGATGTTCGGAATAGCAGCCATGAACTGACCCAGCATCTCAGTCGCGGGACCGGAAATAACCTCGATGTTCAGCTTCTCAAGTGCCGCAATGACTGCAGGTACCAGAACGAAGATGAAGACAACCATGCCAACCAGCTTGCTGATGCGCATGTTGTCGCCCATACCGGCTTTCAGAGCCATGCGATCAGCACCACTGGCTGACAGCAGGTTAGTTACGATCTCACGCAGAATCTTGGCTACAAAGTAACCGACGAATCCGATGATCGCTGCGCCAATGATGTTTGGCAGCGCGGCCAGCATCTTGTCGAACATCTGCTGAACCGGACCGAGCAGTCCCTTGAGTTCCAGTACGCCGAGAACCATCGGCAGGAACAGCAGGATGATCAGCCAGAAAGCGATGTTGGCCAGGTTAGACGACATGGAAGAACCACCGGCGTCCAGACCAGCTTCGCCAGCAAGTTTCTCGTCCAGCGACGTTTTGGCCAGACCATTGCTGACCAGCGACTTGACGACTTTCGCAATAACGAAAGCGACGATTCCCAGAATCGCACCCGAGATCAACTTTGGCAGGAATGCCATGATTGAACTGAGCAGCGCGTCCAGAGGCTTTGAAACGGCCTGCAGATCGAGAGCGTTAAAGAACGCCAGCAGTACGAATGCCATGATGACCCAGAAGACGATCTTTGCGATCAGACTCTCAAGATCCATGCCACTGTTTGTGCGGCGATTGAGCCCGGCGGCACCGAGACCGCGGCGGAGAACCGCTCGAACGATCACAGCGATCAGCCATCCGATTACTAGAATGACCAGTGCACCAGCGATTCCGGGCAGCTTGTTACCAAGCGACCCCTGAACCGTATTAATTAGATTACCAACGTCCATCACTTTCCTCCTGCCAGTTACAAACTGAAGTTATCGACAATCAGTCGTCAGACTTTAGGTCCAAGACGCATTCAGGTCGTATTCGTAAAAATCTATGTATGGTTGCTTTCGGTGGCGCCTGTTAGCCGCGCGCCAGTTCAGCGGCCTGTGTGGGCCAGCTTTCCGGATCAACGATGGCCGACTTGTAGCCCGCATCGTCGAGAATCTTTTGCAGATCGGCCACGCTCATCGCTGCCACATCCGCGTAGGTAGAGATCCCTTTGGTTCGCAGCAGCTTTTGCGTCTTTTTGCCGATTCCCTTGACCTTGGTGAGGTCATCGCCGCCGCCTGCCGTGCTACCGCCGCCGGTTCGTGCTGCGGTGGTTGAAGATTTGCCGCGATCAACATCGTCTCTGACCAGCCGGCGTGTCTCACCGCGATCAGATCCGGTCGGCGATGCACTGGAGCTCACACGCGAGCCTACCTGGCCGGCACCGGTGCCCGATGAAGCGGCTGAACCCGAGGTTCCTCCGATAGTCGTCGAGCCTGCGGTTTCTGCGCCAGTCTGTGATGCCGCCTGACCGCTGACCGAGCTTGCGCCAGACGCCGCTGTGCCCGACGTGTAATGCGAGACCCCGGACTGCGTACCGGATGCCGATGAAGATGACGAAGTTGTGCCTGCTGTCGCCGTGCCTGCGCCGGTTTGAGCCGCGGCACCCGATCCATCGGGACCTGCGCTCGCGGAGTCTGGCGCTGTTCGCGCACCACCTGCTGTGCCGGACGTGCCGGACGTGCTCAACGTGCCCGTGCGTGCACCAGCAGCGCCCGTGTCAGTTCCAGACTGAGCCGCAGATGAACCTGATCCTGTCACACCACCTGTGCGCGCGCCGGATCCTGCCGCCGCGGATGACCCGGCTCCCTGGCCGGAGGCGGCGCCTGCTGTTGCAGACGTGGATTGCGGTCCAGAGGCCTGACGCCGGGATGCGCCCGAGGCAGCTGCATCCGCATTAGAAGTCGATGTAGAAGTCGATCCGGTCGACGACCGCGCTGCGCTTGAGGCGCCGCCCGATCCGGTAGAGGCACCCGTCGATGAACCACCCGCGCCTCCGGCGCTGCCGCCGCCGACGCCGTGTTCTTCCATCAGCGTCCAGAGAACACCGAAAATCACCAAAGCCAGAGCGCCGGCAAGAATATGCCATGCGCTAAAACCGCCGACCCCCAGCGCAACGTCCGGGATCACCGCGGTCGTGTCAGACGCGAGGTTCTCGACATAGCTCACCGTATCTTCGGTGAGGCGGTTGTCTGTCACTGTAGTGATCGAATTAGCCATGATTTCTATTTTTCGTTTGTGTAATTAGATGAATCGGCAACAAAACTGTTCTTTTCGCGCAAAGGCCTCATAAAGGCATCTGATGAGTGCGCTGCAAATTCGCTGACAACATTCGAGCAGCAAGCAGTCCGCATCTACTCCAGAACTCACCCGGAACTCAACACACGTTCCCTGATCGCCATTCTTCCTGGTCGCTTTTCTTGCGGCGCTGTCCCTGGTCTCAAAATCTGGCGTCCCAAATCGCCACTGACTGATCAGCTGCCCAAAATATTTGCCGGTACCTTGTCAGCCCGTTGCAATCGCAAAAGTTTGATCGACCGGTACGCAATTTTCGTGTCGCCGCCAGTGCGCATAAAAATTTCACAAGCGCGTCTGTCAGCGGCCTTTCACTGACCTGCGACTTCCTTGGCTTTGAAAATAGTACGGACCCTGTTGCCCGTTAACTACAAACCAGCAGCCGCTTTTACCTTGTTTAACAGCAGATCGATACAGTCGCTGACACCCGCGCTTTTCGCTCAAAAAAGGAGCGTGTTGATCGCGACTTTCGGCCCGCGAGTCCCGCCTCGCGCAAACCGCGTTCACATTCAGAGACGTTGTACTGCAGATCCGGAGTAATACGCGCTCACGCGACGCGTTCGCGCGGCACCACAACGGTCATCGGTTGTCGATGTCAGACACGTTTCGTAAAAGAAACTGGTTCGAAAGTCAGATCAGGCGTCACCGGTTCGTGAGCCTGAGGACGTGCTGCAAACCTCGCGCCGGGAGGCGCAAGTCCTGGCTCAGGAAACTATGGTCGCTTCATCACGCAGCAGAGTGACGAGCTGCTGAACATCTTCCTTGACCTGCTTTCGCCAGGATGCGGAGTCTTCCGGCCCGCCGGACAGTTGCGACTCGACACGTTTGGCGCTGGCGGCCACCGTGTCATACCCGTACATCCCTGCGGATCCGCCAAGATTGTGTACGCGACCCCGAAGGGTAGCGACGGTGTTCTCCGAGAAAAAGCTGGATTCGGCTGATCGCCAGCACTGCTCCAGCTCGTCTGCCTTGGACTGCAGAGAGGACTGATACTTCTTTCGGATTTCGTCGAGTTTATTCTGGGACATGGCTTCAGGCTGTATCGGCGATTGCTTCAGCAATCGTTGAAAGTAAGGTGGCGAGATCAACGGGTTTTACGAGGTAGTCGCTGCAACCAGCTGCGATCGCGCTTTCGCGATAGGCAGCTGATGCCGAAGCGGTCAGCGCGATGACGGGACTCGAAAATCCACTGGCGCGCAGTTCACGAACCGCCTCTATACCGTTGACCACCGGCATGTTCATATCCATCAGCATCAGATCCGGTTTTTCGAGTAGCGCCTTGTCGACCGCTTCACGCCCGTTGCGCGCGCGCACCAGACGATAGCCCGCGTCTTCAAGTACAAGCTCAACAAGCTGTGCGATGTCGTCATCATCTTCGGCCAGCAGTACGGTATGCCCGAGCGCTGATGCCGTAACCACAGTTCCCTCACGATTCGATGCAGGATCATGATCTCCATCGTCCGGCGCAATCGGTGCGTCAATGGTAAAACCAAATTCGCTGCCTTCGTCGCCGGAACTTTCCAGCACCAGCTGACCGCCCATAATGCGAACAATACGCTGACTGATGGCCAGACCAAGCCCCGCACCGGATTCCTGATCTTCGTTAACACGCTGGAACGCGAGAAACACACGTTCTCTCGCCGCTTCCGGAATGCCCGGGCCTGTGTCAGCGACCTCGTTACGAAGCTGACCGTTATCCCAGTGAACCCGGGCAACAACTGACCCGGTTTCGGTAAATTTGACGGCGTTGCCGACAAGATTGATCAACACCTGTCGATAGCGCATGTCGTCGAGTAACACACGGTCAGCTGGAAGCCCGGAAGTTTGAATACTGAACTCCAGGCCCTTTTTCTCCGCGAGTGGTGTAAAAATCGCGCGCAGATCAGCTAGCAAAGCGTTCAGATCAGTCGGGCGTACCTGCATGACTATCGCGCCATCTTCGAGGCGACCATGATCGAGAAGGTTTTCGATCAACGACAGCAGGTGTTTGGCTCCGCGAGAAATTGCACCGAGCTTCTCAAGCTGCGATCGCTCGTTCTGAAGTGTGTTCTCGAGGATCTCCGTGTATCCGAGCACCGACGTCAATGGCGTTCGGAACTCATGGGACATGCTGGATATAAATTCACTCTTGAGCCGGTTGGCCGCTTCGGCCTCCCGACGTTTTCGATCAACCTCGATCTGAGTCGCTTTCAGCTCCTCCATCAGCATCTGCTGCTTTTTGCTGAGCAGCTGCACTTCGTTGGATTTCTGCTGAATCTCCGTCTGACGCTCGTGCTCGGATGCCGCGTCAAGAATAAGAACACAAAGCCCGGTGTCTTCCGGTCTCACATGGATCGAGACAGGCTGCCCGTTGGGTGTCTGCACGATCGGTAACTCAAGCTCATCCTGAGCGGTTACACCGACAAGAAAATCTACTTTACTGTCAGCGTCATCACCGACGTGCAGCGGTTCAAACCCGTAGTAGTCGGAATCACCCCACCAGTCTTCCAGCTTCATGTCGCGATCAAATCGCAGATACAGCGGATGCGTGCGTTCGATAAACAAACGCTGCATGTGACGAAAAGCTTCGTCAGGGATTCGCTGCCTGGTGGATGCGTCACTCATCTTCTTGCAAAACTAGCGAAGTATTCCGGGAGGCCTGAGCCCCGACGCAGAATTCCAGATCGTCACTAATAAACCTCACGGGCAAGCCAGGAAAAGGCTGTTTCGACGTGAGCACCAGACTTGGCGCTTGTAAGAAAAATTTTCCACCCTTTGTCACGCAACAACTGTTCCTGCGCATCGGTTACTGCCCACTGCGTCTCAAGGTCGTTTTTATTGAGCAAGAACACAAACGGGAGCGAACCAAATATTTCCTCAGTACGCTGCTGCAGGTGCAATGCGGTCTCGATTGTCGCCGGGCGGGTTCCATCGGCAACCAGGAGGTAACCGGCGAGTCCTTTCATATAATTTTCGTTGATGGACGTCACCGTACTTTCACCAGCGATATCCCAGACTACCAGCTTCGCGGTTTGTGACTCGTTAACTTCGACGACCTTCGTGTCAATCTTTACGCCCACTGTGGTGAGGTATTTGTCAGAGAAAACATTGTTCACAAAACGCCGCGTCAGACTCGTCTTGCCGACAGCGAAATCACCAACCAGGCAAACCTTTCGCTTCTGTTCAGTTGTGGGGTTACTCAAAGTTCTGCGTCCGCGACCTGGAAATTTACAAACTGGCGAGCTGTCGACTCGGCATTGTAGGTGTCGTCGCCGATCTCAGCGCGAAGAGCACCAAACGGGACTCCCTCAGAACGCAACGCGACAACCATTTTGGATGCAAGATAGCGAGACTCTTCAACCGTTGAGTCCTGACCGGTAACGTTGCCGAACACGATGATTGAACACGACCGACGAAGAAGACGGCAGTCGTTGAGTACTGACTTCATCAATCCAGCGACCTCGGCAATCTCTGCATGCAGTGCCGCAAAGTCTTCATCGCCTTGCGCAACCACCAGACGCGTTGACTCCAGTCGATGAGTACCCGTGCGAAGACTCACCAGTTCAATAGGCCTGACGGCTTTCGCGTCCAGCGTCTTTATCCATTTGTCCGTCTTCAGGTTGGTGAAGGCGGTGTCAATCCAACGCTGTGGCGCCTGTCCGGCCAGACTGACAACGCCACTGTCATAGTCAATCGCGATCGACTCCGGTGCGTTAAGCGTTTCGCGCACAAACGATTTGACCGAACTCGGATCGATAGCCACGGCGTCGAGATTAATCTCACGGACACCGACGATATTGCTTGGCGTTGTTGACGTTCGCCTGTACCACTCGTAGGGGACTACGCCGGTAACGCTGAGAATGCCGTCCTTCAGCTGCGTGTCCGCTGTCGCAGAGACCGCAAGCTGCAGCTTGGATCGTTCGCTGACGATCGGCGCTTCAAGGGACTGGTACGGCTCAAGGTGGTAGATAATGTTATCTGCATCAATTCCCGCCTGTTTGAGCTTGTTGTTGTCGACAGTGGAAAGCGGATCGGACAACGCCACAACGTGCAGTTCATTGTCATCCCAGAACACATCGGTAACTACCCGGCCCGGTGTGTCGTCGATAATTCGTCGAGCGGCCTGGCGTTTGTTTTCTGAATCGACTTTTGTCCAGACGAAGTACACCAGCAAACTGACAATAATGACGGCCAGCAACACCTTGACCAGCATCGAGATAAACGAGGGTCTGCGATTTTCTGTCTGCAGCGGTGTTTGCTTGAGCTCAAGTTCAAGACAGCTTTCGAGTTGAGAGTTGACGCCGAATAATTCACTGGCGTCGCCCTGAAATTTGCTGAGTTTTGATGCGTAGTCACCGTGAATCTTTTCAAGAACCGACACCATGTGATCCCGCAGAGGCACCGGCGCAACTCCTCGAATCACGGCTGCCAGCATCGCGTGGGGTCCGTGGACGATCCACAGGGTGTGTGCCCCGACCTCGATCTCGCGCAGGTTTCCGCCCTCGCCTTGCGCAAAGGAGTCGCGCATGAAGTCCTGAATAGCGTTGAGCATTCCCGACACCGCGTCGCTGTCTCGGGCCGCAACTTCCGGCGCAATGGCGTGATCGATCAAGAGTCCGCTCTCGCGATGCACCAGAAAAACCTGTTCAACGCGATAGACGAACGACTCACGGAGAATGATCTCACCGTAAGGGACGCCGGTTCGCATCGACTCCCATCGCCACTTCAGTCCCTGGACGGACATCGTGGATTCAACCGTCTGGTTAATGGAGCGAACAAGCGATCGCATTGCGTCGGAGATCGCCGCGCGAATTGCTGGCCCCATCACCGGGAACAGGATATCGGCGAAATGCTGCGGATCCTGCTCGATCGACTGACGAATACAGTCATTTACCGGCCGCTGGAGCGCGGCAACCAGTCGCTCGTCGCCAGACCCGATAACATCAGGAAGGGCTTCAGAAATATCCTGGATCCTGCGCTCGCGATCCTCAACCCGGCTGCGCAGACGCCTGAGTCCGTCGGTTTCTTCACCGACGAGAAGTCGCTTGAGTTCCTGCAGTTCACTCATTGCAGGAAATCCTGATTCGGGTGTTTGAGATTGGATTCACGAAAGCAATAAAGCCCGCTTGATTTCAGGCTTAGATCGTACCACTCAAACCTGGAGTCGAACCTTACGAAGATCCGGGGTTATGGCCGGGATCAGTCTGTTTTATTGTCTGTACGAACCCTGGCCGCAAGATCATCAAGCAAACTCGCCAGAGTATCGCGCCCAAGCTTGTCGTTCTGAAGCTGGCGACTGTGGGTCTGCATGGACGTTATCAGCTCTGCCCGCGAGTCACGCAATTTCTGTTCCTGCTCGAGGCCGAGCTCATACAGACTGTGACGAAGATCCTGATAATCTTTCTTCAGACCGTTGTCGAGAGTCTGCATCACCGTTGCCATACGGCTTTCGGCACTCCCGATAGTGGCCTCCAGCGACTTGGTTGCCTCGGTGCGTTCTGACGTTTCATGCTGCAAGCGTGACGACAGTTTTGCGAACTCCTCGCGGATATAGCTTTCGAGTCGGCCGAAACGGCGTTCCATCTCATCTTGAGCGCGGCGGCTTTCCGCCTGAAGATGAACCTCGAGATTCTGGAACCGAACTTCATACTCGCGCATCTGTCCGCCGAACAGGATATCGCGGATCTTGCCAACACTTTCTTCGGTTTCACCGCTTTCAGCAGTCACGGCTTGGGGCGCCATCGTTCGCGGCCCTGAATCCTGAGCCGGCGCGGCAGTAGTTCGCGTTGTCTCTGGTGCGGTTCGCGCTGACAGTGGTGTCACGGAACCCGGTCGATCCTCGCCACCGGTTTCGTTTGACGGGGGCGGGTTAACAAATCCGGTTCGAGTTGGAGGCGTGCGATTTTCGGACATTCGTGAAGTGCCTGCGCGGTAACGGTGTTCAAGACATCTTGGAGACTCGAATTGTAGTGTACTGCGCGGCGTCGAATGTTCATCAGCGCACCTGAATCAGGGCCGTCCGTCGGTCTCGACAGTGAAATCCCCCGGATATCTGACAACCGGAGCCGATCGGGGCGGCGCAAACTACGCGTTTCTGCTGACACCCCGATCCTGGCATCTCAGTCCATAGGGCCTTCAGGCAGGCCCTGCAGGAGCAGGCGCCGGCTCGTCACCCGCATCTTTGTCGAGCTGAAGGCGTTCCAGTCGATACCCGTGCTGATAGATCGAAGACAGTCGCCATCCGGCTTCGGGCGACATCGACAGCTTGCTTCGAATTCGACTGACGTGAGTGTCAACGGTACGCGTATTCAGATCCGGGCTGGTACCCCAGACGCTCTCAAGGATGTGGCTCCTCGAAAGGATGCGACCCATGTTGCGAAAGAAGAACACGACAAGCTCATACTCCTTGCGCGTCAGTTTCACCTCTTCGGTACCGAGGTACACCTGGCGATTCGTGCGATCGATGCGATAAGGCTCGACTTCGATGACAGGCTCATCCGCTTCCTCAAGCGCCATGGACCTGCGACGCAGAGCGCCAAGGCGAGCTACAAGCTCCATCTCTCGCACAGGCTTGGCCATGTAGTCATCAGCGCCAGCTTCCAGAGCGGCCACGATGTCTGACTCTTCTTCGCGCTGTGTCACAAAGAGAACCGGTATCGGCCATTCATATTGGGTGCGAAGCCATTTCAGAACGTCGATGCCGCTCATGCCTGGCAGCATCCAGTCGAGCACGACGCAGTCAAAGCTGTCGCGCCCGAGGCCCTTGATAAAGTCCTGACCGTCGTTGAACACCGAGCAGCCGTGTCCAGCGGACTCAAGCCAGGCGGAGATCAGCTGAGCCTGATCCTGGTCGTCTTCAAGTAGTGCGATTCTCATAGATCTAACTCCATTACCCTTCCGAAAAACTTCCCAGACAATCCTCGAGCAGGCGTTAAGACCGCAAGTCTGTGTCTGGATTATGTACCTTTGTTTCGTGTGACAACGTTGCACACAGGCAAACGCTGTCCCTGACGGACCGGCCCTGGTTCTGGCACCGTGCCGTTACCCAAGTTCCATTGTCCTCTGTTGTCTTCCTATACTCTTCTGACGCCCGGGCTTATGCAGCCCTGCGGGATCGAGCCGCCCTGTTCCGTGCAAGTCGCGGCATTGCGTCAAGACCGCTGAACAAGGCACTCCCGGATCACCCGGATCGAGACTCCCGCTGACACCTCATGGACCACCGCTCACAACCCCATCCCGAGTTGTTTCAAACCTGCCTTGCGCCTCGTGTCGTTAAAACACCGACCGGCTTCGGGCGATCGACAGATACAGATGGTGGTTCACTTCACTGAGCCGAGCCCTGATGACGCAGCGAATGTGCCAGAAAGGTTAAGTATACGCCCGCAGGCGCCGGAAATGCCCAATTAGAACGACGCCATCTGTAACATTCCTGACCCAAGGCGCCGGGTTCGAATCAGTTGTTAACCGGTGATGCACCATCCGAAATCCGAGGCCCTGTTTGTCAACTAACGTCAGACCCTCTGCACCTGCCG
>CALHMG010000120.1 GCA_938034705.1 uncultured Gammaproteobacteria bacterium | reverse complement strand
CGCGATGATGAGGACGAGGCGCAAACAGTATTTCTGGGAACGCCAACAGGGCCGGCCGGCACGCTCGGCGACGGGCGCCAGCCAGAAAGTGACTACAGCGGCACCAGAGAGCTGGTGAGCGTGACTTCGGCAATTGGCGGTACGGTTTATTACACGTCTCAGGACGCAGACCTCGTCAACCGCGACCCGGATGACCCAAGCAATGCGACGGGATTTCCGAATGGTTCGACCGTCTGGTGTACAGCACTCAGTGGTGGCACCTGTCCAGGGTCGATGGCTGAGGTATCAGCGTTCTATGTGGACATTGGCACCATGCAAATTGGTGATAGCGATACCATCGATATCGTGATGTCGACGGATGGCAACGTGCACGACGACATTTACACCAACACGTCGGGCGCCCGAAGCGGAGACATTAAGGTGCCGGCACGGTCTAACGACGTGTCGATCATGATCGAGGAGTACGATCTCGCGATAGTTAAGACCCTGGCTGCTTCTCAGTCAGCCGGGGTTGGATTGAACGATACCGTTGACTACGTCATTACGATCAAAAACCAGGGTGATGTTGACTCTCAGGAGTACACGGTCACCGATATGATTCCTGCAGGAATGGAGCTGGTTTCGGCCAGTCCCGCTGACGACGCAGCTTCGGCCGCAGGCGCAACGGGTCTGTTGACCTGGACGTTCGATCAGGCGGCCGACAATCTGGTGCCGGGTGATACTCAGGTTATCAATCTGACACTGAAGATGATTGACGACAAACTCGGTCCGTATCGAAACTGGGTCGAGATCACAGAAGATTCCGGTAACGACCACGACTCTGAGCCGGGTGACAACCTCGGAAACGACAGTGGCTCCGGTGACGGTGGATTCGGTGGAGACCTTGCCGACAACCACAACGATGTCAATGAAGACGAGCCCAAGGATGACGAAGACGACAGTGACTACGAAGATGTCTTTATCACCGACTATGATCTTGCGCTGATTAAGACACTGGTACAGACGGTGCCGACACCGGCAACCACTAATTCACAAGTGACCTACATGATCACCGTGATGAACCAGGGTAACGTGCCAAGTGGCACCTACACTGTGGCCGACACGATTCCTGCGGGCATGAGCTTTGTTTCTGCTTCTGCAGGCGGCGTGCATGCAGGCGGCATCGTGACCTGGGTGGTACCGGCAACGGCCGAGATCCCGGCGGGTGGTGTTGCCACCTTTAGCGTCACGACACAGATCGATGACGTGACTCAGCAGCCGTTCCGCAACAACGCGGATATTGTGGCCGATTCTGGCGACGACGATGATTCGACACCGGGCGATGGTTCCGGTGCGCTGGACACCTTCGATGACCAGGATGTCAGCAATGACAACGACCCGGGGGACCAGGACGACTCTGATTTTGTAACGCTCGGTGCGTTGATTGAGTACGACCTTGCGTTGATCAAGTCTGAAACCAGCGTCAGCCCAAGTCCGGCTGCTGTTGGGTCCCAGGTGACCTACACCATTACGGTGATGAATCAGGGCAACGTGCCAAGTGGTTCGTACACGGTGGACGATCTGATTCCTCCGGGCATGGGTTTTGTCAGCGCATCACCTGCGCAGACGCTTGATCCCGGTGTGGGCAGTGACGGAACGGTTCGATGGGTTGTGCCTGCAGGTTCAGAGCTTGCGGCCGGCGCCATGGCGACGTTTACCGTAGTCACCGAGATTCTTGATGCGGCACTCGCGCCGTATAAGAACATCGCTGAAATCACGGCGGATTCAGGCGACGACGAGGATTCCGATCCTGTCGACGGCTCGGGTGCCCGGGATACGTTCGACGACAACGATGTTACAAACGACAAAGATCCTAACGACGAGGACGACTCGGACTTCAGCGAACTGTCGCTTGATCCGAAGTACGACCTTGCGTTGATCAAGGAACGAAATTCAATTGTGCCGACTCCGGCAGCTACCGGTTCGCAGGTGACTTATACGATCACGGTGATGAACCAGGGTGATCTGCCTTCGGGTACCTTCACGGTGACAGATACGTTGCCGACCGGTCTGACGTATGTTTCGTCCAATCCGGTTGCAACCGCGAATCCAGGGACTGGATTGAGCGGGGCGGTGACCTGGGTTGTTCCGGCAACAGGTGAACTTGCGGTTGGTGCCCAGACAACATTCGAGATCGTTGCCGAAATTGCGGCAGGGGCGGTATCGCCGCTGCGTAACGCGGCCGAGATCACGGCTGACTCAGGCGATGACGATGACTCCGATCCAACAGATGGGTCTGGTGGCACCGATACGTTTGATGACGGCGACGTAACCAACGACGAAGATCCAGGCGACGAAGACGACTCCGACTTTGACGAGCTTGTGCTTGACGGGGTTTATGACCTGGCGCTGATCAAGGAGCTTCAGAACATCAGCCCAAGTCCGGCTGCTGTGGGCTCACTGATCACGTATCAGATCACCGTTCAGAATCAGGGTGGTCAACCTTCGGGCACGTTTACCGTGGACGATGTTCTGCCGGCGGGAATGGTGTTTGCATCAGCTCAGCCTGCGGCAACAACGGATCCCGGTGTGGGTAACAACGGCACCGTGCAATGGGTCGTTCCTGCGTCCAGTGAACTGCAGCCAGGTGATCAGATGGTCTTTACGCTGATCGCGACGATTGATGATGCGGCGGGTTCGCCGTATCACAACATCGCAGACATCACCGCAGACAGTGGTGATGACGACGACTCGATACCGGGCGATGGTTCCGGTGGTACCGACACGTTTGATGATCACGATGTCACGAACGATGAAGATCCTGGTGATCAGGACGACTCTGACTTCGCGGACGTTGAGATCGGTGACGAGTACGACCTCGCGCTAATTAAGGAAGAGACTGCGGTTTCTCCGGCGCCTGCCGATCACGGATCCCAGGTGACCTACACGATCACGGTGATGAACCAGGGTACGATGACCTCGGGTGCTTTCCAGGTGACGGATATTATTCCGGCTGGAATGACCTTTGTGTCGGCAACCTCTTCAATACCCGGGGCGGTAGTTACCGACCCAGGCGTTGGCAACTTCGGCAACGTGGTCTTTGATGTGCCGCTTGCGGATGAACTCAGCCCGACAGATCAGGAGACATTCACGGTAATCGTCGAGATTGCCGACGTGCTCTCCGGGCCGTTCCGCAATGTTGCAGCAATCACCGAGGACTCCGGTCCCGATACCGACTCGGATCCGAACGACGGATCCGGTGGTACGGACACGTTTGACGACGGCGACGTCACAAACGACAACGATCCAGAGGACTCTGACGACTCTGACTTTGCCGAAACGCCTGTGACACCGGTCTATGACCTGTCTCTGATCAAAGAGCGGACGACGGTAGACCCGAGCCCGGCGGACCTTGGTTCCCAGGTGACTTATACGATCACTGTGATGAACCAGGGCAACGTGCCGTCTGAGGTTTATCAGGTGACGGATACCATTCCTTCGGGCATGGCGTACGTTTCGTCTTCGGCCTCGCCGGCGGGCACCATGATTACCGCACCAGCGGTAGGTGCGTCCGGTACGGTTGTGTTCGATGTTCCAATCGTAAGCGGTCTCGACGTGGGTGAGCAGGCGACGTTTGAAGTGATTCTTGAAATCACAGACGTACCGCTGACGCCAATTCGAAACGAAGCTGACATCACGGATGATTCGGGTGATGACGTCGACTCTGATCCAACCGATGGATCAGGCTCAACCGATACCCTCGATGACACCGATGTTACGGTTGACGTGGGTCCGTCGGATCAGGATGACTCCGACTTCGATGAGCTGGTTGTGCCGGTTCGCTACGACCTGGCCTTGATCAAGCAGATGAAAGCGGGTTCACCGATTGACCTGAATGCAGGCGGTCAGAACACGTTCGAAATCGTGGTGAAGAACCAGGGTAACGTGGACTCGGGCGCGTTCAGCGTGACGGATATGATCCCGGCGGGTATGTCCTATGTGTCATCGGTTCCGGCGGCAGATGCGCCGGCGACCGCGGGTGCAACAGGGCTGATCACATGGTCGATCCCGGCCACGGGAGAACTCGCTCCAGACGCAATGATGTCAATTGACCTTGTCTTGCAGGTTGACGATCCGACCCAGGCGACGTTCCGCAACTGGGCCGAGATTGAAACCGACTCAGCCGGTGACTACAGCACCACTGATGTTGACTCACAGCCGGGCGATAACGACGGCAATGACAGCGCACCGGGTGATGGTGGCAATGGCGTTGATCCGATCATTAACCACAATGACATCGATCATGATGACCCAACCTACGACGACGCGACCGAAGACGAGGACGACTCGGACTACGAGGACCTCGAGGTTCGTTATGACCTCGCGCTGGTGAAGACGCTGGCTCCGGGACAGACTCCGTGGGTCGACGTCGGCAGCGTGGTTGATTACCACGTGGTCGTGAAGAACCAGGGTAACGTGCCGTCACTGGGCTTTGAGGTGATTGACACCTTGCCGGTAGGCATGAGCTGGGTAGGTTCGTCAGGTCCGGGCTTTGCCTGTGTTCATGACGGTGCCGTGACTGGCGGTTTGGCGACGTGTACTTACACACCACCAACGGTTGCAGATCTTGCGCCGGGTGCGACGGTGACGTTACTGGTAACTCTGCAGGTGGATGACCTGACCAACGCCACGTTTACCAACTGGGCCGAGATCAGTGATGACGGTGCGTCAGACTATGGCGTCACCGATGCTGACTCTCAGCCAGGCGATCATGGAGCGAGCGACACAGGTGCCGGTGCTGGAGCACCTGGAACCGATCCGTCCATCGACCACGATGATATTGACCACAATGACAGCGCCTACGATGACGCGACCGAAGACGAGGATGACTCGGATCCGGCCACGATCAACGCAGCGTCAAGCACACCGGTAACGCTGAAATCGTTTCTCGCGACGCCGATCGGTGATCAGGTCAACGTGTACTTCTCAACATCAACAGAAGAAGCCAACATCGGTTTCCATGTTTACGGCCGCAAGGGTGCAGGCAGTCGCTGGAAGCGTCTGAATGCGCAAATGATCCTGGCGACCGACAGTGGCAACAACGGTGGCGTCTACAACCTGGTGGTTGACGGTGCAGGTGCGACACAGTTCGCGCTGGCCGATATCGACACCTTCGGCAAGGAAACACCACATGGGCCGTTCGAGCTCGACCGCATCTACGGTCAAAACCCGAATGATCCTGGTGAAACGGTTACCGAAGACGCTGACGATCTTGAAATCGAAAGCGATGTCGATGAAGTTTCGGCGGCTGCTTCCAATGTTGCCCACATCGGTGTAACCAAAGCGGGCGTTCAGCGTGTGACGGTCAAGGCTCTGCGAAACGCAGGCGTTAACCTCATCGGTACACCTGTTGCCGATGTTGCGATGACCTGGAACGACCAGCCACTGCCAATCTGGATTGGCAACGGCGGCGTCGCAAAGGTTGAGGGCACCTTGTCCAAGACCGATGTGATCGAGTTTGTGGCGACAGTCGAAAATACGATGTATCGCAACTACGCGGTGTATCGACTCTTTGCCGACCGAGCCCAGGCCAGACGTGTTCTTGACACCAGCGCCGAGGCTACGGGACTTGTTGCTTCGGAGCGTGGACTACGCCATGTCGAATGGGCACCAAACGTCCTCTACGGACGCACCAGTCCAATCGAAGACGCGTGGTATGCCAAGCGACTGACGGCGTTGCACGGTTCGGTAGAACATACGGCGACTGTTAAAACGCCGCGTGCGGACAACGCTTCAGCGACGAATGCAACGGTCAGGGTTACTGTCTGGGGCGCTTCAAGCGATGAAAATGTCGAAGCCGATCACCACGTCAAGGTGTACATCAACGGTGAAGAAGTCGCGGATGCTCGTTTCGACGGTTTGGAGGCTCAGGTGATTGAAGCATCAGTCGCCGCGGGTACCATCGTTGAAAAGAACAGCGTTCGCGTTGAAGTTGTCAACGATGGTGGCGCCGGGGTCAGTGCAGTAGCGCTGGAGTCGATTGAAATCACCTATCCGGCTGACATTTCGATGCAGTACGGTCGCGTGACTTTTGTCGGCAACGCAGAAGCGTTCATGACCGCAGGTCAGGGTGATTCGGCGGTCACGGTGTGGCGCAGCAACGATCAGGGTCTGACGCGCGCCGTCAGT
>CALHMG010000119.1 GCA_938034705.1 uncultured Gammaproteobacteria bacterium | reverse complement strand
GATCCCCGCTGGTTTCTACCTTTAAGACATGTTCCACCAGTGAGTGAGTCTTGGGTCGATGGGTTGGTTTGCCCGATTTGTCTGTGTTGCGGTCGTCGCCTTCATGCTTTTCAGCATCGTTGGTGTCGACGTGCGTGGCGCACAAGGAAAGCTCGGCAATGAGTTCGAGTATTTCTCGGATGACCAGATGGTTCATCGATTCCCCTCAACGCCCATGAGTCGCGGATGGCGTTTGACCCACAGCGGCTGGGATACGACCGATCACAAGATGCTCGCAGCGGTGTTCTCCGAAACTGCCGAAATTCTGATGCAGCATGTCACGCCCGAACGCGTAAAGAACATCGACGTTGCGGTTTTCAGCTGGGACCTGCTGCCACCAAATCCGAACTACGGCGGTCGCAGCTACACCAGTGGCGAAGTCTTCAATGTTTATCTCAAATCCTACGGCGATGACTGGCGTCGCTACGTCAGCGTTTACTCCCACGAGCTGTGTCATGTTCTGGACGCGAACAGTCGCACGCCTCAGAGCTATCGCTGGTTTGAAGAAGCGCTCTGTCAGGTAGCCTCTCTGTATACCCTGCGTACGCTTTCTGAACGCTGGGCCGAGTCAGACTCAAGCTACAAGCGTGCCTACGCGCCGAAGCTGCGCGAGTACTTTGATTTTTTGCTGCTGCGCAAGGAAAGTGAATTACCGCGCGGCCACTCACTCGCTTCCTGGTACTCCAACCACGGTAACGGGCTTCGCAACCGCTGGGAAAACTACTCCCAGAACGATGTCATTGCACGCAAGCTGTTTCCCTACTTTCTTGCCTATCCCGGCGCATGGGACTCGCTGACCTGGTTGCGAGAGGCGGGTGACGCACGGGATCTGGCCGAGTATTTTGCTCGCTGGCAGTTCGCCGCGCCGGTTCACCACCGGCCGTTTATCCGGGTGCTTGCGAGTGAGTTTGGCTATGTTCTTGCGCCAACCGATGCGCCATCGGAACTACAGGCCATGTCGAGCGCGGCCTCCAGCAACTGAGCCCGCCGCGGCGTCACGGACGTTTACAGCCTCGACAGCCGGTGAGCGAACCGGGATCTGACGGCATCCACCACCGCGCACTATACTCGCCTCATCTGAATTTCGATGAGGACATTCCCGATGACGTGGCTGGAAAAAAACGGTTTATCGGCGCAACCCCCCGGGGATCGACTGCAGGAGCTGATTGATCGCGGTCGTATTGTCGAGGCGCCGGGCGCTCACGACGCCCTCGCGGGTCTTCTGGCCAAACGCGCAGGCTTTGAGTGCCTCTATGTCTCCGGCGCAGCGCTGACGGCTTCAATGGGTTTGCCCGATCTTGGTGTGATCACCATGGACGAGCTCAGCTTTTTCACCAAAACCATCTATCGGGCTACCGATCTGCCGTTGATTGTCGATGGCGACACAGGCTACGGCGAAGCGCTTAACGTCATGCGTGTTGTTCGAGAGCTGGAGGACGCCGGGGCGGCCGCGATCCAGATCGAAGATCAGGAATTGCCCAAGAAGTGCGGTCACCTCAACGACAAAAAGCTGGCCTCGGCAGAGGATATGGCGATGAAGGTTGAAGCCGCGAAACGCGCCGCACGACACCTTAAAATCATCGCGCGCACAGACTCCGCAGCTCTGAGCATGGAAGAGGCGATTCGCAGATCGAACCTGTACAAGGAAGCAGGTGCCGACATCATTTTCCCCGAAGCACTGAATACGCGGGAACGATTCGCGGAAGCCGCAAGCAAGATACCGGGTCCGTTATTTGCCAATATGACCGAGTTCGGTCGAACCCCTTTTATGACCGCCCGCGAGTTCGAAGAACTGGGTTATCACATCGTCATCTGGCCGGTATCGTCACTTCGCGTCTCCGCGCACTCGATGGCGAAGCTATACGGTCATATCAGTGAACACGGCGGCACTGAAGGAATGGTCGGCGAAATGCAGGATCGTGCGAGCCTGTACGAAACCATCAGCTACAGCGCTTTTGAAACGCTCGATGCGTCGATCGCCGCGAGTCGCGTACCAACGGTTGGGCAGGAAGACTGATGCACGAACACGTCATAAAAGTTCAGCGGCCGGGCGTACCCGTTCCACGCGAAGATCAGTTTGCCTGGAAGCTTGCCGAGTTTGCCGCCGGAGAGCGACCTCTGGACGATGCCGTTGCGAAGATGATCGCGTGTCGTCTGGTCGACAACGCGTCGGTTGCACTGGCGTCCATTAATCGCGCCCCCGTTGTTGCGGCGCGAGCTCAGGCCCTTGCGCACCCTCGGGCAGGTGGGTCGACGCTGTTTGGTGTGCACGGTGCCGTTCGCGTTCATGCAGAGTGGGCCGCCTGGGCTAACGGCGTCGCCGTGAGGGAGCTGGACTTTCACGATACGTTTCTCGCCGCAGACTATTCTCACCCCGGCGACAGTATTCCTCCATTGATTGCGGTCGCTCAGCAGTGTGGACTTGACGGTGCGGCTCTGGCTCGCGGGATTGCGGTGGCGTACGAAATCCATGTCGCGCTCGTAAAGTCGATTTCACTGCACAAGCACAAGAAAGATCACGTGGCGCATCTGGTCCCGGCGATGATTGGCGGGCTCGGTGCGGCGATGAACTTGCCGACCGAGGTGATTTATCAGGCAATTAATCAGGGCGTGCACCTCGCGTTTTCAACACGCCAGTCGCGCAAGGGCGAAATCAGCTCGTGGAAAGCTTTTGTCCCGGGCTTCGGCGGCAAGACGGCGATTGAAGCTGTAGACCGCGCGATGCGTGGTGAGAAGGCGCCGTCGCCCGTTTACGAAGGTGAAGATTCAGTTATCGCGTGGATGCTCGATGGTCCGGATGCCGAGTACCGGGTGTCTCTCCCCGAAAAGGATGAGCCCGCGCGCGCCATCCTCGAGACCTACACCAAGGCTCATTCAGCGGAGTATCAGGCCCAGGCTTTGATCGACCTTTGTATCGGGCTTGATGACGACATCGATCTCAAGAACGCCCAGGACGTATTGCTGCGTACCAGTCATCACACCCATAACGTTATCGGGACAGGGGCAAACGACCCGGAAAAGATGGATCCCAACGCCAGCCGCGAAACGCTGGATCACTCCATTACCTATATTCTGGCCGTCGCTCTTGAAGATCGACGCTGGCACCATGTCAACAGCTACACGCGGGCTCGGGCTACACGTGCGTCGACCGTCGCGCTGTGGCAGAAGATTCGTACGGAAGAGGACAAGCGCTGGACGGAGCTGTACCACGAGTCCGACCCCGGGAAGCGCGCTTTTGGCGGTGAGATTGTGATTACGCTTGCAGACGGCACCGCCATACGACAGGAAAAAGCGGTCGCCGATGCTCACCCCAACGGCGCGTCGCCGTGGAAGTGGGAAAACTATCTTGGCAAGTTTCGGGATCTTGCGGCCGACGTCGTCACTTCAGAAACGAACTCGGAGTTCATCGAGCTGGCGCAGAACGTTTCACAGCTGACGCCTGAGCAGATTCGGCAGCTCAATCCGCCGGTTTCGATCTCGCTTGAGGAAAATCCGGCGCGGGGAATCTTCGATCACCCGCGCGTAGATTAGGGCGAGCGCCTGTTCGGCCGAGAACCTACTTCGGGTTCTCGTGGAAAATGTAGCTGGTCGAGTAGTCGCTGAACTCGAAATAGACTTTCTTGCCTTCACCATCGTCGATGGTGCCGTCGAGATTCTGATCGAGTTGTCCATATCCGAATCGATACGGTCTTGCACCTGCACCCTGGGTGGCGCTGGCGGTGGTCAATTTGTCGATGTTCATGAATCGCTTGACCAGTTTGTCCCCGGCGTAGACCTCAAGAATACCCTCGGTACCGGTCCAGTTCTGTACGGCGCGGCCGAACTTGTTCTGGGTTTCCTGGGTACAGCCCGCCAGCAGTACTGTGGCTGTGGCCAGTGTTGTTGCGCTAAGAGCAACGCGGCGATACAGAGTTGATTTATTCATGGGAATCCTCAAAAGTGGCGCGTGGAATTATCCGCAGTCGTAGAGCTGAATATGCGTCCATAACGGCCGGAACCCAAGGGACCGAACGGGTTTTTTTTAATGCTTTACGACGTACGGAGCCGAAAAGGAGCGGTATCATCGGGCAATGACATCAAAATACTATGGCGACTTCACCCGGGACGAGTTTGAGGTCGAATACAACGCCAGGCTCCAGGTCACCGATTCCGCCAAATATGTCGATCTCAACGAAGATCGATCGACTCAGTTTCGGGCCCAGGGTGGATGCGAGCTGGACATTGCATTTGGCCCCGGGCCGTTGCAGAAGCTTGATATTTTCTTTCCCGACAGTTCGGCCGCGGAAGCTGGTGCCGGTGCGCCGGTCCACCTGTTCATTCATGGCGGTTACTGGCGATCCCGGACCAAGGAGTCGTTCAGTTTTCTCGCCAAACCGCTGACCGAGCGCGGCGCCGTTGTGGTTATACCGAGCTACTCGCTGTGTCCGGACGTCAAGATTGGCGACATTGTCGACGAGATGCGAACGGTTGTTCGCTGGATTTTCGACAACGCGTCTTCTCATGGAGGAGATCCGGGCAATCTCCACGTATCGGGACACAGCGCTGGCGGTCACCTGGCCGCGATGCTCGCGTCGACTGACTGGGCAAGCCTGGACGATCGGTTGCCGAATGACCTCATCAAATCAATAGTTCCCGTCAGCGGCCTGTTTGAGCTTTCGCCCATGTTGCTTCATCCGATCAATGAAGAGATTTTTCTTGATGAAGAACAGGTCGCGGCTTTAAGTCCGTTGCACTTCAAGCCGAATGCGCCGCTACCGGTCCATGTGTATGTAGGCGCAGACGAGAGCGTGAGCTTTCAGGGGCAGTCTTCAGACTTCGCCGATGCCTGGGCGAAGACACAGGCGACGGTAAGCTTCGACGCGTTGCCCGGTCACAACCACTTCACTATCCTGAGCGACCTGTATAACCCTGAATTTCCAATCACCCGGACAATACTCAGGATGATGGCGCTTTAAATGCTGACGTCATCGTGAACAGCGCGCCCGCAGCGGGCTTTATGGGGCGCCGTTACCTGCCGGTTATGATCCTGCTCCTGCTTGGTCTCATCTGGGGCAGCTCGACCAACATTGCCCGCTACGTAGCCGAAGCTGGCGTTCCGCCGATCTCCTATGCGTTCTGGGCGTTGTGTATCGGGGCGATTCTGCTCTTTGTCGTTAATCTTTTTCGGCGACAGACGATACCGATCTCCCTGGCTCATCTTCGCTACTACGCTATCGCCGGCATGTGCAGCTCGGGAATTCCGACGGCAAATATGTTTCTGTGCCTGAATCATATTTCGGTTGGCGCGATGTCGCTCGTGCTCGCGACCGTGCCGATTCTCACGTATCTCTTCTCGCTGGCGGCCGGTCTTGAGCAGGTTCACTCGCGCCGTGCGGCGGGGATCTGTCTTGGACTGGCGGGTGCTCTGTTCGTGATTTTGCCCGACGACGGTCTGCCGCAGTCCCAGTCTCTGATGTGGTTTATGATCGCGTTCATAACGCCGCTGGGTTACGCGTGTGGCACCGTGTTTACCGCGAAATACAGACCTCATGATGTTGACGCACTTGTCGGTGCCAATGCCATGATGCTGGCCTCTGCGACGTTTCTGTTTGTTGTGGCCGTCACCGTTGAGGATCTATATCCAATCTGGGCGAGAATGAGCCATATCAATGACCTGATTGTCATACATGGCGCGCTGTCGGCGACAGCGTTTACGTTGTTCTTTGTGTTGCTGCGCGTCGCCGGACCGGTTTACTTTTCTCAGGTGGCGTATCTCGTGACGTTTTTCGGAATCGCGATCGCGATGATCGTCTTTGGTGAAAGATATAGCGTCTGGTTATGGCTGGCGCTCGCGCTGACGGTAGTGGGTGTGTGGCTGGTCAACAGCGTTCAGAAAAAGACGCCGGTCGTGTCTGCCGAACCTGTCGACTGAACACGCCCATTAAACGGTTGCAAGAAATGGAGTTATGAAATGACGTGCGCCGAAACGTTGCTCAAATTGCTGGAAGCCTACGGTGTTGATACGGTTTTCGGTATTCCCGGTGTGCACACCGTCGAGCTTTATCGTGGCCTGCCCGACGTCGACATCAGGCACGTGACGCCGCGCCACGAACAGGGTGCGGCGTTTATGGCCGACGGCTACGCTCGTGCCAGCGGCAGACCCGGGGTTTGCTTTTTGATTACCGGCCCTGGCGTTACCAATGCCGTGACGGCCATGGGACAAAGCTACGCCGACTCGGTTCCTGTTCTCGTGATATCAAGCGTCAATCCGTTGATAGAGAACCCGAAGGGCGAAGGGCGTCTGCACGAACTACGTGACCAGCAGGCGCTGTCCGAGCAGGTCACCGCTGTGACGATGACTATCGCGGACCCTGACCAGATTCCCGATGCGCTGGCTCGCGCGTTCGCCATATTCGACAGCGCTCGTCCACGACCCGTGCATATCGAAATACCAACCGATGTTTTCGCGATGACGGGGCCTGCGCCCGTGAAAGCCTCCGCGCCTTTTCAGACACCGGTTGCTGACCCTGACTCCATCGAGGCTGCGACTCAACTGCTGGCGGCGGCAGACCGACCGGTATTTGTGATCGGCGGTGGCGCGGTAGATGCCGGGAAAGAGATCCTTGCGGTTGCTGAACGTATCGACGCGCCGGTCTATCACACGATCGCGGCCAAAGGCGTGCTCGCGTCCGATGAACCGCTGAATGCCGGCGCACTGCTGTTTGCAGACGAGGCACGAGCTCAGATCAACGACGCTGATGCCGTTTTGATCGCAGGATCGGAGTTGGCGCCGACGGATCTATGGCCGTATGACGACCTTGAGGTGCAGGGCAAGACCATACGTATCGACATAGAGTCGCGAAATTTCGAATTCGGACCCGAGACAGGCGTCGCGATCCACGCGGATGCTGCCGCCGCGTTGGCCGCCCTCGACGACAAGCTGTCGAAGGTCATGCCTGACGGCGCGCGTCGAAGAGGCGCGATCCGGGCATCTGAAGTACGTGACGCCGTAACGTTTGATGAGAACTTCCAGCGCTGGCTGTTGCCGCTTCGAGCCGCGCTTGATGAATCCACCGTGCTGGCGTGTGACTCGACGCAGATCGTCTACGTCGGCAACGCGAGTTTCCCAATGAGCAGGCCGCGCAGCTGGCTGACATCGGTGACCGGTTACGGAACGCTCGGCTATGCGCTGCCCGCCGCCATCGGCGCGTTTTACTCGCGCCCCAACGACCGCATCATCTGTCTCGTCGGTGATGGTGGTTTTCAGTTCACCAGTCCCGAACTGATGACGGCTTCGCAAAATCGTGTCGCGATAGACATCATTGTCTGGAACAACAGCGGGTACGGCGAAATTCGCGACAGCATGCTCCGACAGGGGGTCGCGCCCGAAGGCGTTGACGTGGCGCCGCCGGACTTCGAGTTGTTTGCTCGCGCGTGCCACTGTGACTACCGCAAGGTGACCGCGCCGGAGCAGCTTGGCAGCGTGCTCGGTGAGGCGTGCTCCACGCCTCGTGTAATCGAGTTGATCGCCTGAACGGAAGCGGTTTTTTGCCCGACCCACGGTAAAGCAGGCCACAGCAGTCCTCCGATCACTGCCTATACTGATAGTCATATCGTGTAAATCCGGAGCCACCTGTCGATGGCGCGAAAACAGAAAAAATCCAGCCTGCCGCTGGTTCTTGTAGGTCTTGCCGTAGTCGTTGCAGCAGGTGTATTTGGCTTCAATCACTTTGGCGGTGCGGATCTGCTGACGGAGTTCAATCAGTCGGTATCGCACTCGGGCAACTCTGCCAAAACGAGTAGCGCTACCGGGCAGGTCACCGCACCCGTGGGCCCCACCTATGACGATCCCGTACCGGAGACGCTGGTAATACCCGAGGACATTCTTGACATGATCACTACAAAGACGGCGCAAACGGACGCCGTCAGTGTCGGTGGGGTCGATTTTGGAATTGAGACCAGCAACATTGTGGGTGGACGCGCTGACGGAAGTTTTGAGCTTGCCGGCGGACGCGTCGTATATCCGGTTGCCGATCTTGAAGGCTGGACGCTTGACAGTGCGCTGGACGCGGCAGGCTATGGATCGTCGTCAGAAGATTTTAACGAACTCAAAGAACTCACTCTCTACGATCAACACGATGTGATCCTGACAGCGACCGAGGAAGACGGCCTGCAGTTTGACTACGACGTTCCTGTCAAAGCGGTTCTCGCGCTAAAAGAGAATCTCGTCGGCAGCGGCCGTCCGGTGTTTCGTTACTCCGTGGGGCATCGAAATGTTGTTCAGGTTGGTCACGCAACCGATCGCGACGGTACTCGGGTGATTGTCTACTTCCCGAGCGATAACATTCGCGCGGTCGATGTTACCGGTCACGCCCAGGAGTCGATTTACTGGCTCGTTCCGCGCATGCTTGAGCCGGACTACGAAGCCGCTACCGCAAAGCTCGCCGAGCGCCGCGCTCAGGAAGACGAAGAGAGTCGACTGAGCGAAGAGGATGATCTCGCGGGCAAAGGTGACGGCGCCATCGAGGTTACGCCACCGACTGAAGAAGAACGCCTGTAAAGTCAGAGTTGGCTGGAGCGATCACTCAGGCAGGTCACGCGGCCGCCTCTGAAAGAACCTCACACACGGCGTCCACAACACGGTCGATTTCGGCCTCGGTGATCACCAGCGGCGGAAGCAGACGCAGAACCGTTGGACCTGCGGGCAGCGCGAGTACCCCGTGCTCAATCAACTTCACCAGGTGCGGTTGGACCTTGTCGGTCAGTTCCAGGCCGATCATGAGTCCGAGGCGACGGATCTCCTTGATTCGAGCTGGCAGCTCCTGCTTCAGCCTGGTTTCGAAATAGTCGCCGAGTTCGGCGGCGCGCCTGGCCAGCTGCTCGGTCTGCATGAATTCGATGGCGGCCGTAGCCGCAGCGCACGCCAGCGGGTTCCCACCAAAGGTGGTGCCGTGTTGCCCCATTGCATCGCTGATCTGGTCGGTCACCATAATCGCGCCCATGGGCACACCGCCGGCAATCGCTTTTGCGAGCGTCATGATGTCGGGTTCAAGGTCGTGGTGCTCGCAGGCGAAGAATTTTCCGGTCCGACAAAAGCCAGTTTGAATCTCATCAACGAGCAACAGCGCGCCGCGTTCCTGCGTAATTCTGCGCGCGGCGGCGACAAACTCTGCATTCGCCGGGCGTACGCCACCTTCGCCCTGGACAAGCTCGATCATGACGGCAGCTGTCTGGTCGGTGACCGCGGCGTCGAGTTTGTCGATATTGTTCAGCGGCACAAAGCCAAAGCCCGGTACCAGTGGCTCGAAGGGCTGGCGATACTTCTTGTTGAAGGTTGCGCTGACCGCGCCCATGGTTCTGCCATGAAAGCCTCGCATGCAGGCAACAAAATCGGTACGCCCGGTGGTCAACCTGGCAAACTTCATGGCGCCTTCAATGGCCTCGGCGCCGGAGTTGCACAGAAAAGCGCGATTCAGGCCGGCAGGCGTGACTTCGGCGAGCAGCTTGAGAAGATCTGCTCTGACCTCAGAGTAAAAAATGTTGGGGCAGGTGATGAGGGTCGCTGCCTGCTCTGAGATCGCCTTCACAACGGCCGGGTTTGCATGACCGACGTTGGCAACTCCAACACCGGCAGCGCAGTCGATATATTCACGGCCATCGATGTCCCACAGCGTTGCGCCTCTGCCTCGTGAGATCACGACGTCACGTTTGGGATAGGTTTCGAAAAGAAACTCCTTTTCGCGTGCCTGGTAGGATTTTGCGTCTGTCATGCGGGTCGCCGTGGTTGAGTCAGATTTGATGGGGATCGGTCACGAGATCACCGTGCCTTTTCCTGCAAGTGCGTCGGCAACGGGTGTAGCGGTGCGGCCGTCCGCAATGATGACATTGGCCGCGCCGGCATCGAGCAGATTTCTCAAGGCCAGCAGCTTTCGCTTGATGCGGCCGTCCGCCGCGTCCTCGCGGGATATCAGCTGCGCCTGGGACATCTCGGCAATAACCGTGGACTCATCACTGGCGTCGTCAAGATATCCGGGCGCCTCGATCAGCTGGATGATGCGCTCGGCCTTGAGCGACGCCTGCAGCACGTTAACGATGTCGTCGTTTTCGGAGTTGATTGCGAATCCGTTTTCGTCCGCGATCGGAATGGCCAGAACGGGTCGGTATCCGTTGTCCAGCAGCAGCGTCAGCAGTGCGGTATTGGCCTCGACCGGCTTGCCCGAAAAGTCCCGTTTGATCAGCGTCTTTGCGCCTTCGCGCACGCGGATACCCTTGTTGCGGCGCCCCTGAATCATTCGGCCATCGAGTCCCGTCAGGCCCACCGCGTTTACGCCCTGGCGCTGGAAGAGCTCGACCAGGCGCTTGTTGCGCAGACCCGCGTAGCTCATGAGGATGGTGTCGATCGCGTCCTCGTCCGAGAACACGCTCTGATAACCGGACACCGACGTCAGAACCTGTTTCGGTTTACCCAGCGTTTGCGCGAGTTCGTCCCGCAGGGCGTTGGCACCATGGACGACAACAAAAGGTTCG
The DNA here is from genome assembly GCA_938034705.1 of uncultured Gammaproteobacteria bacterium. GTDB lineage: Bacteria > Pseudomonadota > Gammaproteobacteria > Arenicellales > CALHMG01 > CALHMG01. The sequence continues at coordinate 12,886 of CALHMG010000119.1, read as the reverse complement.
TCGATTGCCGCAAGGTCATTGACGACACCTTCAAGGTTTATGCTGGCGCCACCACCTACTTTGACTATGATCACGCGGTTCTCCGGTAAAGCTCAGGATTGTGGGTTATTGAACGCGACGGTTGAGCCGTTGTCGATCGGGTTCCAGGTGCCAGTGTCCGGCCACGGCTCGGAGCAAATAACTGTTCGATTGCCCAGGGTGGTGTGCTGCATCTGGAAGTACTCTGGATCTTCACCGAAGTGCGAGGAAACGATCAGCTCGTCGCCATCCGACATGATGATATTCATCGCGCGCACGTAGCGGGTGCGTTTGTTAATGATCCGAGTGCCTGTTTCGACCATTTCGATCTTGCCGCGATCTTCAAAACGCTTGATGTAGTTGAAAATTTTCTCGGCCCCGATTCGTCCCTCTTCCTTAATGCGAACGCCTCGAAGCTCGCCATTAAAGATGAACTGCCAGGTGCCGTCGTCAAAGGGCATGTTGTTCTCGACGAAGATGCCCTCATCTCGAAACGCGCTACGCGCGTGAGCGACAAGCAACGTGGTGTCTTCGAACTGCTCGAGATCATCTTCCCATACGGGGCTGATGTTGTGATAGCTGCGCCACCGGTCGCCCGCGAGCCACGCGCAACCCCACCCATGACCCTGATACTCACGACTGTCCCGCGCGATATTCGCGAACGGACTGAGCTGTTCGTGGATCGAAAACGGTGTGTCGGCCCGAACGGCCAGGATTCTGCACATAGCTTTACCTGGATGACGAATTCGTCAAATTGGATGCAGGCCCGGGAATTCCAGGGCGAGAGTTTCGTCAAAACCGTGGGCGATGTTGAACGCCTGCATCGCCTGACCCGCGGCGCCCTTCATGAGGTTGTCAATCGCGCTGATGACGACCAGTCGATTGCTGTGAGGGTCTTTTTCAAATCCGATATCGCAATAGTTGGTGCCGGACAGAAGTTTGGGTTCAGGGTATCGATGGATGCCGGTGCGTTCCTTGACGATTCGAACAAACGGTTCGTCGCTGTAGGCGCCACGATAGAGTTTCCACACGTCCTTGTCCGCCAGGTCCTGATTCAGGAACACATGACAGGTCGCAAGGATGCCTCGCACCATTTCGATCGACGTGGCCGAGAAGTGAATCTGATCGATGCCAAGCTCCTGATGCATTTCGGCCACGTGCCTGTGGCCGGTTGGCCTGTAGGAACGTACAACGCCACTTCGCTCAGGATGATGACTCGCGTCACTCGACGAATTTCCACCCTCGCTGGAGCCGGCCTTCACTTCTACCACCACCGAGTCAATGAATCCGGCATCGGCAAGTGGTTTCAGCGCGAGGATCGTCGCAGTCGCGTTACACCCGGCGCAGGCGATGCGCTTCGCTCCGGCAAGCTCATCACGGTGAAGTTCAGGGACGCCGTAGACAAACTCATCGAGCAGCGCAGGCTTTGAGTGTGGTTTTCCGTACCACTTGTCATAGTCCGCGGCGTTCTTCAGCCTGAAGTCGGCAGAAAGGTCGATGATGGTTGGCGCGAGGCTCGTGAACACGTCAAATCGCTCTGACGCCTGGCCGTGGGGCAGGCACAGAAAAAGCACATCGACCGGCTCGAGTTCATCGATGGCAGAAAATTTGAGCGTGGTGCGTTTGCGCAGGTTGGGGTGCGCAGTGTGCACAAATTTTCCCGCCAGACGTTCCGACGTCACCTGGCTGACTTCAACGTTCGGGTGCGAAAGAAGTAGTCGCAGAAGTTCTCCGCCACCGTACCCGGATGCGCCGACAATCGAAGCTCTGATGGTCACCGTTTTGCCTCGCTTATGACGTAGTCGGCCATCTTGGCGGGGATATTGACCCCGGTCGTGTCGATGCTGTTTTTAAACTCCATCGTGTAATTCACCTCGTTGACCTGCAGACCTTCCGGCGTTTCAAATAGATCCACCGCGACGACACCGCCGCCAACCGCCTTGGCCGCGTTGAGCGAGATCTCGGCGATATCGTTGGTGATTTCGCATTTACTCGCGACAGCACCTCGCGCCGTGTTGGTGATCCAGTGCTCGGAGGAACGATAGATCGCCGCAATACAGTCGTCGCCAACGACAAAACTCCGGATATCCCGGCCGGCTTTCTGTACGTACTTCTGAATGTAGAAGATCGAGTGGTGGTAGCTGCCAAGAATCGTTTTGTGTTCGAGAACAGTTTCCGCAGCATCGCGATCGTTGACCTTTGAAAGAAGGCGACCCCAGGAACCCACCGCTGGCTTGAGTACAACCGGGTATCCAATTTCTTCGATGGCATCGAGAGCAGACTGCTCGGTGAACGCGACCCGGACTTCAGGTTGCGGCACGTTGTGACTCGCCAGCGCTACGGACGTTTCGATCTTGTCGCCGCAGATGCGCGAGACTTCCGAACGATTGACACAGCGAACGCCGATGCTCTCGTACAGCTTGAGCGCATGCAGCGCGCGCGAATGGTTGATCGAGCGCTCTACAACAACGTCTACGTCGGGTTTAGTCTCCAGATCAAATATCAGCTTTCGATCGTCCAGCATGATGAGCTCAACGTCGCTACGGCTGCGAAATTCTTCAATAAGAAATTTCTCGTCTTTGCGCAGCAGCGAATGCAGAAAGCCGACCCGGACGGTCATTGTCCCCAGTCCTCTTCGGCATCCGGTGCCTCTTCGAGTTTTGGTGGCTCGATGCTGATGACTTCAAGTTCACTGCCGCAGTCCGCGCAGGTGATGAGTTCTCCGGCGACGGTATTGCTTTCCAGTTCGACGTCTCCGTCACATACAGGGCAGGTGGCCATGGGTGTCTCCTCGTTAGGGTTAGAAATTACAGTGGGCCGCTTCGGGCTCAAATCCACCTCTGGGGGCCTGATTCTAGACAGACGGCGTTGTTGTGTCTCGACATTCGGCCGACGTACTTGTGCGCGTCCGGTACCACGGCACAATCGGCAGGGCGCCCGGACATCAGGGCATTGCCGCCAGCGGCCTAAATTCACATGTAAGTTCAGGAATCTCAGAAATGACCAGTTTCAGACAGCAACTCTCCGAGCCCACGCTACGAATTGTGCCGGGTGTCTACGACGCGTTCGGCGCGATGCTGGCCCGCCAGGCCGGATTTGACGCCCTGTACGTTTCAGGTGCGAGTCTGTCGTACAGTCGCCTTGGGCGACCGGATATCGGGCTCATGTCGATGTCGGAGGTCGCTGACAGCGTCGCCCGCATCCGCGAACGCACGGACGCCACCCTCGTTGTTGACGCGGATACGGGCTTTGGCAACGCGCTCAACGTGCAGCGAACGGTAAGTTTGCTCGAACGCATGGGAGCAACGGTCATACAGCTGGAAGATCAGATGATGCCGAAACGGTGTGGACACCTGTCAGGCAAATCGGTGGTACCGCCAATGGAGATGGTTGGAAAAATCCACGCCGCGCTCGACGCACGTGCATCCGACGACACGCTCATCATGGCCCGCACCGATGCGATTGCTGTTGAAGGGTTCGAGGCCGCGCTTGATCGAGCGGAACTGAATCTGGAAGCGGGCGCCGATATTCTCTTTATAGAGGCCCCCGAAAGTGAGGAACAGATGAAAATCCTCTGCGATCGATTCAAGGATCGCGTCCCGCTGCTGGCGAATATGGTTGAAGGCGGTAAAACACCGGTACGCGACATCGATCTGGTGCGCTCACTCGGCTATCGAATCGCTATTTTCCCCGGCGCGATGATTCGCGCGGTTGCGACGGCGGCGCAGACTTACTTCGCAAGCCTTCGGTCAGATGGCGACACCCGAGCGCTGCAGGGCAAGATGCTTGAGTTCAATGATCTTCAGAAAATTCTTGGCACCGACGAGATGCTCGCAGCAGGAGAGCGTTTTGACCTGCATCAGCAGTAGTGGAGACAGCGAGTCGCAAATGGGTGACTTAACGGTCGCTTAACGAAAACCCGCTTTCGCTGACGTCGTTCAGCAAATTATCACGGGACTGTATCGCACGGTTTAATCGGTGGTGCGCGCCGGCTATACTCCGTCGCGAAATCAGATCTACCGGAGAATATTTAATGCGATTTAGCGCCAAGATCCTGGCAGCGGCTACCGTGACCACGCTCGGACTGACACTCAGTCCTGCTGGTATCAGCCCGACATTTGCTCAGCAGAACATCGCAAAGTACGACACCAACAAAGACGGTGTCGTCTCGATGGCTGAGTACAAGGACGCTCAGGCAAAACGAATCGAGAAGAAGTTCAGCAAAATTGATGTGAACGCTGATGGCGTACTCGATCAGGAAGAAATCGCAGCGCACAAGGTGCGTCAGGAAAAGCGACGTAAAAAGAACAAAGGCTGATGTCACGAGTCCTGTCTTTGACGAACGACTCAAGCCGCGACCTTACTCGACTTTTAATTCATGAATGACTCAAGCCAACCTGCCGAACAGTTGATGCTCTACCACAGTGACCTCTGTGGTTACTGCTGGAAAGTGCGAGGCGTCATCGACGACCTTGGTGTCGAGGTTGAGCTGCGCGACATCGGCGCAAGTCGAGATCATGCCAGCGAGCTGCGTGAAGCGCGCGGTCGCACGACGGTGCCGGTACTCAGGCGGGTTGATGCGCAGGGGCAGTCTGACTGGATGCCCGAGTCGGGCGATATCATCGCGTATCTTCGCAGCACCTACGGGCAGGCCTGATCAAAGGCGCAATACCGCTCAGTCGATAACGAAGACAAAAAAAGCCCCGTCAGCGACGGGGCTTTTTTTCGTTCCGGGGTCGTCAGGCTTTTTCGTCGGTAATGACGATGTCGAACTCTTCGCGAGTTTCCTGTCCTTCTTCCATGCGTCTGATGGATGACTCCATGTTGTCGGTCAGCTCATCCATCTCAAGGATCGATTGCGCCATCTCAGGCAGCGCTTCCTGTCTGAAACGACTGATGTCGTCGAGCGCGCCCTGCACGTTCGCGAACGCTTTTTTCAGTCCGTCCACATCGAGGGAAGCCCGTGAGGCCTGCTTCTGAATCTCGACGCCCTGGGTTTTTAGCTTTTCGGCGGTTTGCTGAATCAGCGTGTCGGTAGTCTTGTTCACCGCCTCAACGCCGCGCAGAACCTGTTTCTGGGTCTGCGCCGCCAGCGCAAACGTGGCGGCCGTTGACAGCGCTGGCACGGTTACGTTGATTGCACGGGACACACCGCGGATCAGTTCACGGTTGTTGCGAACTATGGTTTCAGCCGTAATCACTCCCTGCTGGTTCACGGCAAGCTGCTGCTGCAGATCGAGCAGTCGCTGGCGTAGCGGAAACAGCACTTCTTCCTGAAGAAACTTCTGCCGGTCTTCAGACAGAGCCGAGTCTGACTCAACACGGGCAGCGAGCTTCTGATCGAGCAGCTGACCGAATCGCACGTACTCCTGCAGTGACAGCGTCAGTTCACGCATCGCCAGCTGGTCATCCTGTAACGTGATGTTGTCGCGCTCAAGCTGGGCACGACCGTCCTGCAGCTGGGCCACGATGTCGTTCATCGTGCCTTCAACAGACTGATAGCGCTGCATCCAGTTGGCAAGTGGTGTGCCTACGCCCGGGATCCACGAAATCAGACGGCGAAATCCGCTGACGCTGAAATCGATCATGTTCGGGTTGATCTCGTTAACCTGACGCTGCAGGTCGAGAAGGTTCTGCGCGACCGGACCGCCGTCTTCGGCGTCCTGCATCAGCTTGCCCATGGGCTGCTTGAGCATGGCGCTCTTGCGCACCATCTCTTCCTGAACCTTGCTGCCAAGTCGCTGCACCGCGGTGGCCTGGGTGCGCGCGGCACGCAGGTCCTTGAGATCGAGCGTGTAGAGCTTGTCGATGAGCTCGTCGGCCTGTTTCTGCAGCGCAGGGTCAACCCCTTCGACCTGGGGCGTGGCTGGGGTTGCGGTGGCGGGTGCCGGGTCGAGATCTATGACCGGTTCGACGTCCGTCTTCTTCGTGACCTTAAGCGGCTCTTCGTATTCGCCCTGATTGGTGGCCATGGTTCAGCTCCGTGCTGTTCTTGGGAAATGGGTGGTATCGATGTCTTAAGTATACGACTTCTGCAGCGGGTTATTGGCCGCTCGGACGCAGCCCGGCTGTTAAAAGTTTCGACCGCGACGCCGTGGGGAGCTTGAGTTCATGACGGTTTACTGTAAATATATACAGTATATCAGATGAATACTCGATAACCCGGTCCAGGCATCACGGCGAGGCGTTGAGTAAAGCCTGAGCCCTGAGTCTGCGCATCGTTCAAAGCCGATCAAAGGCGACGGAGCGATGCAGCAGGGACTCATCCCGGAAAGACAGCCAGAGGAATTTACCGACATGCGCAGCGACCCGAACCACCGTACTGGCGACGACGACCTCTTTGCGGGCGGTCATGGAGGGGATGCGATCGATGTCACTGACGATCTGGTCGCGGATCTTCGCCGGGCGGCCGGCGAAACGTCGCTTCGCGTTGCGCCCGACGTCAGGCATGTTCACAAAGGACGCGGCGCGGTGAGCAACCGGGAAGGTCGGTTTGAAAGCCAGTCGCGAGTGGAGATCGACGATGGCTGGGGAAGTCTTGAGGACCTCCCCGCAAAACCCGCCAGACAGGAGATTGTCGACGCGACCCGGCGTGTTATCACCCGCAACCAGTCGCCCGATGTTCCGTTTGATCGTTCGATCAACGCCTATCGTGGCTGCGAGCACGGGTGTATTTACTGTTTCGCCCGGCCGACCCACGCCTGGCTCGGCATGTCTCCCGGACTCGACTTCGAAACCCGAATCACCTACAAGCCCGACGCGGCAATCTGTCTGGTCAACGAACTCGCGAAGCCCGCGTATTCGAACAATCCAACCAGACCGGTCGCACCGATCAATATGGGCACCAACACCGACCCCTACCAGCCCATTGAATCGACTCGCCGCATCACGCGCCAACTGCTCGAAGTTCTGAGCGACTGCAATCACCCCGTCGGCATTACCACCAAAGGCACACTGATAGAGCGTGATCTCGATATTCTTGCGTCGATGGCGTCGCGCAATCTGGTGCATGTTTCAATTTCATTGCCGACGCTCGACCACGAACTGTCGCGTACCCTTGAACCACGAGCGGCGGCACCTCGCAGGCGGCTGAAGACGCTGCGCCTGATTGCACAGGCAGGCATACCGGTGTCGTTGCTGATGGCACCCGTCATACCGCTGCTGACCGATGGCGAAATCGAGAAGCTCCTGAAACTGGCGGCGCAAGCTGGCGCGGAGTCAGCCGGCTACGTCCTGTTGCGACTGCCGCTCGAGGTTCGCGATCTCTTTGTCGAGTGGCTGCAGGTGCATCACCCGGACAAGGCCAGTCATGTCATGCAGCTGGTTCGGGACACCAGAGGCGGGCGCGACTACCAGAGCGCCTGGGGCGTTCGTCAGCGCGGGACCGGTGACTACGCCGATCTTATTGCCCAGAGATTTGCGGCGGGTCGGCGGCGCTATGGCCTGAACACGCGCCAGTCCAGGCTGGACTGCAGCCAATTTGTTCCACCGGTTGCCGCTGGCGCGACGACACGGCAGCTGGGATTGTTTGATGGGGCCACAGGTTGACGAACCGAGTTCCAAAAAGCGGACCGCGTTAGCAGTTTTCCTGCCCTGTTCGGGTGTCAGAGTGGGTCAAAAAATTGCCGCCTCGCACGAGTCTCGCTAGGATCAAATTCTTGATTTGCGCAAGCTCGGGTGCAGCGGACGCATCTGGGTAACTGCGTGGACCCTTCGTCTCAGTGACAGCACTGACGGGGTCCGATTGTGGAGAACGCCAGATGCAATCCAAACAAACGAACATGCAGCTCGATGTGCCGGTCAACTACGATGGCGCCAGAGACGGTCGCAGAGAGGGCCGCAAAGACAGTCGCCGGCAAAGTCCCGGGGATGATCGTCCTCACAATCGCACAACGCGGTCCGCTCAGCAGGTCAGCGGTGATCAGGCCAGGCGGTCGGATAAAGCGAACGCAACTGCAGATCACGAACCCAGCAAGCCATGGCAGCGCGGCCTGTTCCGTCAGGTCCTGAAATCCATCGGCGACCCGGCGGTTGTCGTCCGCCTCTGGGACGGTTACCGGCTTGAACCTGCGACTCGCGCCGGTTCCCCCGTCAAGCCCAAAGGAACCGTGACGATCACATCGCCTTCAGTGTTCTCCCAGATTATTCGCTACCGCGAAGTCGGCTTCGGTGATGCCTACTCAGAAGGTGGGCTGCTGATCGACGGAGATATGGTCGACGTTCTGTCTGAAATTGAGTCGGCTCGACAGATCAGTCAGCGTCAACTGAAAACCAAACTGTTTGATTCTGTCGCCGGAATATCGACCCGCAAGCCGCTGAAGAACACGCTTGACGGATCGAAGAGCAACATCAGCCATCACTATAACCTCGGTAACGAATTCTATCGTCTATGGCTCGACACCGAGGCGATGCAGTACACGTGTGCGTATTACGCGAAGACATCCATGACGCTTGAGCAGGCCCAGCTCGCGAAGTGCGAACACGTCTGTCGCAAGCTCGAACTCAAGCCTGGTGATACCGTCGTCGAGGCCGGTTGCGGCTGGGGTGGGCTGGCGCGATTCATGGCGTCGCATTACGGCGTGCGCGTGAAGGCTTTCAACATATCCCACGAACAGGTTCGGTTCGCTACTGAACGCGCTCGGGAGCTTGGGCTGCACGAGCGCATTGAATATATCGAAGACGACTATCGAAACATCACCGGAACGTTCGACAAGTTTGTTTCGATCGGCATGCTCGAACACGTCGGTAAGGCAAATTTCGGTCAGCTCGGGTCTGTCATTGACGGCTGCCTTCGCGAAGACGGGCGTGGACTGATTCACACCATTGGCCGCAATCGTCCCAAGCTGATGAATCCGTGGATCGAAAAACGAATCTTTCCCGGCGCATACCCTCCGACGCTTGGCGAGATGATGGAAATTTTTCAAGGCCCGAATTTTTCGGTGACCGATGTCGAGAACCTGCGACTGCACTACGCGCAGACCCTCGAACACTGGCTCGCGCGATTTGATCGTGAGAAGGACCGGATACGCGACATGTTCGACGACAAATTTGTGCGCGCTTGGCGTCTGTATCTTACGGGTTCAATTGCGGCGTTTCAGACCTCTTCGCTGCAGCTGTTTCAGGTAGCGTTCGCGAGAGGTAGCGACAACACCGTATCGCGTAACCGAGAGCATCTTTACAACTCGCTCGATTACCCCCAGACTGGCGTTCGAGAATCTGCGGGCTCGGCCAATGCATCGAATCTACACGGCCGGTAGCCTTCCCGAAGCGCACATCGTCTGTCACATCCTTCACGAAGCCCACATCGACGCGCAGGTGTTTCACGAAAACGCCGGCGGCGCCCTTGGTGAACTTCCCGTCACCTATCCCGAGATCTGGATCCGTCATGAACGAGACAGAGAACGAGCGGCGCAGCTGGTCGCCGACTATGAAAAAGCCGGGCGTCAGCTACAGGCGACAAATCGATGTGGCACCTGTGGTGAGTCCAATCCCGGTACCTTTGAACTCTGCTGGAACTGTCAGGGGTCCCTTTAGGTCGGTAATTTGGCTGATTTGATGCAGGTTCACCTGCGGTTAAGGCGCATCTGCGCATAGTCTATGCACTCATGGTGACTTCAAACCGCCGCTCGCCGCGCGAGTCTTTTGTTTCTCGCATTATCCGCAAGATTACTTCGAGGCGGCGCAAACCCCGTGTGCGCAGAAAACGCATCCGGGTCCCCATCGAGCAGGTTCAGGAGCAGGGGCCAACCCGGGCTCAGCTTCGTCGCGAAGCGCGTGTGCAACGACGCCACGAATCCCAAATTCGCAAGGAACAGGCAAAGGCACGCAAGGCGCAGGCGCGAGCCAAAAAGGCCGAAGCCCGTGCCGAACGTTCTGCGGCCAAAGCCGCGAGAAAAGCGTCGAGTAGAAGTTCCCTGTCGACCGATTCCGGCAGCGCCAGCAAGTCATCCTCGGACAAGAAGAAATCAGGCACCGCTTCCGGTGGTCCCGGCTTTTTCGGCCGCTCGCTGCAGATACTGACCATATCCCTGATGATAGCCACCCTGTTTCTCGGGGTCTGGCTGATGCAGCTTGATCGCGAGGTGCGAGCCGCGTTTGTTGGCGATCGCTGGGCGTTGCCGGCCCACACCTATGCGCGACCTATGGAGCTGTATCCCGGCAAGCGACTGACGCGTGCGACGCTGCTGGCCGAGCTTGAGCAGCTCGGGTATCGCAAACTGCCGGCCGCACGGGAGCCGGGCAGCTACAGCGTAGCCGACACCCGCGTCGCGCTTGTCACTCGCCGTTTTGCGTTTTCCGATGCGCTGCGCGAAAGCCAGCGTCTCGTCGTCACTTTTGGCAATGGCGTTGTGGCGTCGATCACGGGTGCCGACGGTGGTCAGATCAACGTGATTCGACTCGAACCGGCGGCGCTTGGCAGCGCCAAGGGTGGCGAGCATCAGGATCGCAAGCTCGTGAAACTTGCCGAGGTTCCCCCGGCGTTGATAGACACGCTGCTGATTATTGAAGACCGTGCGTTTTTCAGTCACATCGGCATTAACCTGCGCGGCATTCTTCGGGCCGCGTTTGTTAACGCCAAAGCGCGGCGTGTCCTGCAAGGCGGCAGCACCATCACGCAACAGCTGGTTAAAACGTTCTATCTGGACTCGAGACGAACCATTGGCCGCAAGGTCAAGGAAGCGGCGATGGCTGTGCTGCTTGAACGGCACTACAGCAAAGAGCAGATTCTTCAGGCCTACCTCAACGAGGTCTACATGGGGCAGGCCGGCAGCCGCGCCATTCACGGTTTTGGTCTCGCGTCCGAGTTTTACTTCGCGCGCCCCCTCGGCGAACTGAGCCTGCCTGAAATCAGCACGCTGGTTGCCATGGTGCGAGGCCCGTCGCTTTATGATCCGAGGCGCCGTCCCGAACGAGCGAAGGCTCGCCGGGATCTCGTGCTGACGCAGCTGGCGGCGGCCGCGCCCCTGACGACGGCTGAACTCGAGAGCCTCAAAGCGGTGCCGATCAAGGTCACCGGCCGTGGCAGGGTTGACACCACGCACCCGGCGTTTGATCAGTATGTCCGGCGACAGCTGAAGGTGGATTATAAAACCGACTCGGCGGGCGCCGAGGGACTGACCGTTTTCACCACGCTGGATCCGTCGGTTCAACGCGTCGCTGAAAAAGCGCTTGGAGCCGGACTGGCGTCGATCGAAAAAGCACGCAACATCGAACCCGGAACGCTGGAGGGCGCCGTGGTCGTTGTGCGTATCGACAACGGCGAAGTGCTTGCCGCCGTCGGCGGACGCAAGGCCGGGTTTGAAGGTTTCAACCGCGCGCTCGACGCGCGCCGGCCCATTGGCTCTCTGGTAAAGCCCGCGGTTTACCTCACGGCGATTGAACGCAGTCGCCAGTACACACTCGCGACGCCGATTGTCGATGGCGAATTTTCAGTCAAAATGCGCACAGGCCAGATCTGGTCACCGCAGAACTACGACAAGGTCGCTCACGGCAATGTCTCTTTGCTTGAGGCGCTGTCACGTTCCTACAACCTCGCGACGGCCCGACTTGGGCTCGACGTTGGCGTGGAAAATGTTCGCGACACACTGAACCGTCTGGGGCTGCCGGGTGAGATCCCGGCCTATCCGTCAATCCTGCTTGGCGCCGTCGACGCGACCCCGATGGAGGTCGCGCAGATGTATCAGACGATCGGCAACGCCGGATTCAAAATCCCGCTGCGCGCGCTTCGTGGAGTACGGGACCGGGCCGGCAGAACCCTCAACCGTAACCGTCTCGCGGTAGAGCAAATCGCCAACGGCAGCTCAATGTATCTGCTCGACCACGCGTTGCGCGAAGTGCTCCTGACCGGTACCGGAAGCAGTCTTGGATCAAGGTTTTCGCCGTCACTCGGGCTTGCCGGCAAGACGGGAACCACGGACGACTTTCGCGACAGCTGGTTCGCGGGCTATTCAAAAGAAAACGTGATCGTTGTCTGGGTTGGACGCGATGACAACGAACCGACAGGCCTGACGGGCGCTAGTGGAGCGCTTCGAATCTGGGCTGACGTCGTCGGCAGTCTCGGAACCGGGGTGCGCGACAATCCGCCACCGACGGATGTGCATCTGCTTGCCATCGATCCCGGAACCGGGCTTCTGGGCGATCAGAATTGTGCAGGTGTCCGGCAGTTGCCGTTTCTTCTTGGGACCGGGCCCGCCCAGGCGGCGCCTTGCGCCGGGTTTACGGTGTCGCGGCCAATTGCCAACAACAATCCGCTGACGCGGATCTTCAGACCTTTTTCGCGTAACGGTGACACGCGGTCCGAGCAAGTTCGTCAGCCGGTTAATCAGCGTCTGAACGGACGCGGCGGCCTGCAGGAATCAATCGAGGATTCCAACCGATAGCCATGATGTTTGAGCGACGTCGCTAGTTTCCGGCGTTGCGTGCGATGTCGTTGAGTTCGTCGGCAGACAGGGTCTTCTTCTTTTTCCGCTTTACCGCTTTGCCAGGCTTGGGCCGCGCAACGGCCTCGTTGTCATCGTAGGGCTGGGCCGACATCTCTCGCTCCTGGCGCAGAGATTCGCGATACTCGGCCGGTACCTCGGCCATGCCGCCATGATCGGGTCCGTCGCTGTCGAGCTCACCTTCCTCGCGTGGTACTGCACCACCGCGGTGTTCTTCCTCCTTATAGGTATAAGGATCGGGCTCTTCGACGTCTTCAAAAGTTACTTCGCCGTCTTTCGGGGCGTTTTCGCGCAGCTTCATGACGTTGCGGTCGATGTGTTTTTCAACAACTTCGCCGGCCGCTTCCTCAACCGGTGGCTTGTCCTGATAGGAAACCTTGCCTTTGTCATCGATCACTTTATACAGCTTTTGGGCCATGACCCCGGGG
>CALHMG010000118.1 GCA_938034705.1 uncultured Gammaproteobacteria bacterium | reverse complement strand
GTGCTCGCCGCGCTCTAAAGGCGGGGCTTTTTCGCAATGCCCGGGTCGACGCGAGGCGTTGGCCCGCATCGCCGCATTCTGCCCGTGTAAAACCCCACCCAACACTGGACCGGGTGCGGTCTGCGTGTTGCAATACGGGGTTCAGGGACCATAGTTAACTATGGCGGTTATTCATCTTCGACCGTGGTCGAGCGCGGTACCGTGCATGGATCGCACGGGTTTCACGATGAATATCGGAAAATCCCGGGACGTAGATCTGATTAACGAGTTTCAACTGCCGCGGCGGCCAGAACAACACTGGTCTGTCTGTGAGCTGACAGAGCCAGCGGCGCAATCCAAGTCGAGTGTGAGAAGAAAGTGAGCGAGAAGAAGTTTAACGTAGCGGTTGTCGGGGCCACCGGCGCGGTCGGTGAGGCCATGCTGTCGATTCTGGCCGAACGCAATTTCCCGGTGGACAACATTGTGGCACTGGCGAGCAAACGCTCTGAAGGCACGTCGGTGTTGTTCGGCAACAAAACGCTCAAAACAAAAGTGCTCGACGACTTTGATTTCAGCGACACCGACATTGCGCTCTTTTCAGCGGGCGGGTCTGTGTCTGAAGAGCACGCGCCACGCGCGGCCGCAGCGGGTGCCGTGGTGGTCGACAACACGTCGCACTTTCGTAATGAGCCCGACATCCCGCTGGTGGTGCCCGAGGTCAATCCCCACGCGATTGCGGCGCACAACGGCATTATCGCCAATCCCAACTGCTCGACCATTCAGATGGTGGTGGCGCTCAAGCCCCTGCATGATGCCGCGACGATCGAGCGCATCAACGTCTGTACCTATCAGTCCGTATCCGGATCCGGGCGCAAGGCCGTTGACGAGCTGGCGTCCCAGACGGCCAGCCTCATGAACGGCAAGGATGCCGAGATTTCGGTGCAGCCCAAGCGCATCGCGTTTAACTGCATCCCCCACATCGACACTTTCCAGGACAACGGCTACACCCGTGAGGAAATGAAGATGGTGTGGGAAACCCGCAAGATCCTCGAGGACGACTCCATCGCCGTGAACCCCACGTGCGTACGGGTGCCGGTGTTCTACGCTCACTCAGAGGCCGTGCATATCGAAACCCGGGATCCGCTGTCCGCCGACCAGGCCCGCAAACTGCTGCGCAAGGCGCCCGGCGTCACGGTCATGGACAAGCAGGAACCGGGCGGTTATCCGACCCCGGGAGAGGAAGGCACGAATCGCGACGACGTCTTTGTGGGCCGGATTCGCGACGATATCTCCCTGGATGACGGCCGTGGCCTGAATCTGTGGGTGGTCTCGGACAATCTGCGCAAAGGGGCGGCCTTAAACAGCGTCCAGATCGCAGAAACCCTTATAAAAGAGCACCTTGGGACGCTCGGGCGCGCTGCCTGAGGCGTTTTCGCGCAACCTGCGAGGGCGCCGGAGCGCCAGAACAGGTAGATTTGAAGTCAGTTGCGAGGCCTTGTACCGGCCTCGCAATCGGTGAGAGGGCAGATGATCCTGACAGCGTCCGCCGAGGGCGGCTGTCGAGGTGGCTGAAATAGGTGTGTGGACGGCCTTTTTCAGTTGATTTCCGGCGCTATCTGGCGACGGCAGGATCTGTTCCGTCGGTATGACCGACTGGCGGGGATTGGTTGATTCTGCAATCCTCGTGGGCTATCTCTAGTAGTGTTGTGATAAAGCCCTGATGGAAGTGGTGGGGCTAACATACTGTAAATTAAAGGAATAATGGGAGTGTCCAAAAGCGGATGGCACGGCTTTAAGGTCGTGGCGCTGCATATGGGCCCGACAGGACCTGATCCCGGGCAATAAGCGCCTTTAAAACGCGTTTTATTAAAAGCCTTGGGAACTGCAACATCGAATAAGAATTATGCAATCGAATTTCAAGAAAAAGCCGGTAGCAAAGGCAGTCTCTACACTCGTGTTGACTGCGACGCTGGCCGCTTTGCCGCTGTCGGCTCATGCGCTGGGACTGGGGCGTCTCACCGTTACGTCGACACTGAACGCACCGTTTGAGGCCGAGATCGAACTTCTGTCCGTGACAGAAGGTGATCTGGAGTCTCTGCAGGTGGGGCTGGCAACGCGTTCAGATTTTCAGCGCGTGGGCGTCGAGCGACGACCCGTGCTGTCAATGCTGCAGTTTGAGCCGGCCAAAAAGCCGGACGGCACTCCTTACATTCGCATCACATCGAATGACCAGATTGCGGAGCCGTTTCTGCAGTTTCTGGTGACGGCCGATTACCCCGGTGGTAAGTCGAGCCGCGAATACACCGCACTGCTGGATCCGCCGCTTTACGCAGGCCAGTCCGGGGGTTCTGTGGCGCCGGTGTCGCCAACGATTACCAGTGACGTCAGCGACAGCGGACGCATCACTGAAGTACTGCCAACACCCGGCAGCACCGTGCAGTACGATTCAACAACTGTTGTCGACAACAGCACGCTGACCGGAACGCCTTATATGGACGGCGTTATCACGGGCAGCCTGGACGATGGATCGACAACCACGACTTTTACTAACGACAGCGTAGGCACGATCATCAGCGATCAGCCGACCTACAGCTCCGACGCGGTGGTTACTGGCGCTCTGGACGGCACGCAGTACGGCCCGACCCAGGACGGCGACACGCTGTGGAACATTGCGGCGTCAATCGACGTGCCAGGTGGCGTCAGCGTCTACCAGGTCATGCTCGCACTGCTGCGCGAAAACCCCCAGGCGTTTATTAACGGCAACGTTAATCGACTCCGTACCGGGGAGGTGCTTTCCGTACCGACGTTTCAGTCCATTACCTCGTTGTCCGATGGCGAAGCACGTGATGAGTACATCTCACAGCTCGAGGCTTTCGAGAACTATCGCGTAGCCGTGTCTGGTTCATCTTCGACTCGAATCATTCCGGAGACGACTTATGTCTCCGAGCCTGAGCCCGAAGTTGTTACCAGCACCACGACAGAATCGACTACGACCGGCGTAACCAAGTCGGCCGAAGACCTGCTGCGCATTGTGCAGAACAACGCCGGCGGCGAACCGAACACCAGCGGCACCGGCAAGCAGAGTGCTAACGCAGAAGCATCTTCCTTGAAGCGTCAGATTACGGCGCTTGAAGAAGAAGCCCTGTCCAAGGATCTTGAAAATCGTGAACTCAAGTCCCGCGTAGCCGCACTTGAGTCGCGCATCGAAAAGGCATCACGTCTGGCCGAGATCGAGAGCGAAACGGCGTCGCGTCTGCAGCAGCAGGCGAAAGAGCGTCAGGCGCGTCTTGAGCAGGAGCGGCTGGAGCGACAGCAGGCTGAAGAAGACCGCCTCGCCCAGGAACAGCTCGACAAGCAAAATGAAGGCACCACGGCTGGTACCGTTGCGGCGGTTGCTACAGGTGCCGGTGCGGCAGTTGTGGCTGGCGCCAAAGAGACTACTGGCAACATCGCCGACAAGGCCCGGGAAATTGCCGGCGTCGACGATCAGCCCAAGCGCGAAATCAAAAAACGAGATCGCTCGGCTCAGGCAGTAGAACAGCCGGAGCAGCCTGAGGCTGAACCCAAGAATATTTCAGCAGCGGCTGAAGAACGCCGCGCCAAGGCAGCTGCCAAAGCGCGCAAGACACCGGCTTCACGCACGGCGAAAAAAGCCGAGCCTGAAGGTCTGGTCGACAAGATCATGAGTTTTGTCACCGGCAGCTGGACGATGATCGCGGGTATTGGCCTCGCGGTTCTCGGTCTGCTCGGATTTGTTGTCTGGCGTCGCCGCAAGTCGATTGCCGAGTTTGAAGAGAGCATCCTGTCAGGCAGCGCGCTCGACATTCAGACCGACACACAGGAAACGGCCAACACCGGCACCGCGACAGATACATCGTTCCTCAGCGAATTCGGTGTCCCTGGCATGGGCACCATGCAGGCGGACGAAGTTGATCCGATCGCCGAGGCCGAGGTGTACATGGCCTACGGTCGTGACGAGCAGGCTGAAGAAGTGCTTAAGGAAGCGATTTCCCGCGACGGCAATCGCCCTGAGCTCAAGCTCAAGTTGCTGGAGATCTACCAGCAGCGCAGCGACGTTAAAGAATTCGAAACACTCGCAGAAGAGCTGTACCCGGCCCAGGGCGCCGAGAACAGCGAAGTGTGGGCGAAAGTTGTCGAGATGGGCCAGAAGCTCAACCCCGATAACCCATTGTTCAAAGGTGGCGTACTCGCAGCAGGTGCTGCAGCGGTTGGCGCCGCGGTCGCAGGTGGCGGTGACGCCGCTGACGATCTCGAAGCCGACAATCCGTTCCCGCCTGCAGATCTGAACACGGCCGTTGACGATGAGCTCGACAGCCTGGCTTCAGAGGCTGAGAAGACGCATCCCAAGCTGGATCCGTTCAACAGCGATGATGACGATGGCACAACACTGGATTTTGATGCGGCGAGCGAAGCCGTTGATACCTCCGCGGTTGCTGATGCGGCCGACGATCTGAGCGAGAGCGTTGATAACGATCTCGACTTCGACATGGATTTCGACAAGCCGGCTGCAGACGCAGGTGGCGACGACGATGATGACGGCATGGGCCTTGGCGGCCTGGCTGCCATGGGCGCGGCGGCTGCCGCAGCCGGTGGCGCACTTGCGGCAGGCGTTGGCGGAGCAGGGGAAGCGGTTGCTGATACAGCTGGCGGTCTTGGCGACATGGCTGGCGATGCGGTCGGGGGACTCGGCGACATGGCTGGCGACGCGGTAGATGGCGTAGGCGATCTGGCCGGTGGCGCAATGGATTCAGTCAGCGGCGGACTCGACAGTCTCGGTGATGCGGTTGGCCTCGGCGGTGACGACGACGGCGGACTTGATCTCGGCGACAGTCTTGATATCGGCGGTGACGACGGTGGTCTCGACATTGGTCTTTCCAGTGACGATGGCGACCTCAGCGGTGGCGATCTCGACCTTTCTCTGGGCGACGATGACGGCGGCCTAGATCTGAACCTAGACGCAGGCGACGAAGGTGGCCTTGATCTTGGCGGCGATCTTGAACTCGGCGGACTGGATCTCGGCGGTGATGACGGCGACGGCGGACTCGACCTCGGTTTGAGTGACGATGCTGGCGACCTGGATCTGGGTACCGAAAGCATCTCAAGTGATCTGTCACTGGGCGATGACGACGGTGGTCTTTCGTTAGGCGACGCAGGCGGCGGTCTTGATCTCGGTGACGACCTGTCGCTGGGCGATGTCGGTGGCGAATCCAACGTCACCAACATCGAAGACGCAGCGACCAAGCTCGATCTCGCCAAGGCGTACATCGACATGGGCGACAAGTCAGGCGCACAGAGCATCATCGACGAAGTCCTCGAGCAGGGCGACGATGGTCAGCGTAAGGAAGCGGCTGAACTGAAGGCGCAGATTTCGGCGGCCTGATCACAACGAACAACGTTGTGCGAAAAAGCGGGCCTTGG
>CALHMG010000117.1 GCA_938034705.1 uncultured Gammaproteobacteria bacterium | reverse complement strand
TGTCTTGCGAAAGTTCATGCCGCTTCACCTCAAGCTGGCAAACGAAGTGGAAGACAATTCGCCGATGACGCTCGGCGCCAAACTTGCGGGGCTGGGTGGTATTCTCGGCGTGCGACTGGCCGCAATGGTCCTGCTGGCGGCGGTGGCCGGTCTGGTTTTCTTTACGATCAATTCCACCGGTGATCAGGATCGAACCACATTTTTCTTCTACCTTGGCGCGCTGATCCTCGTACGGGTTGCTGCCGCCGTTACGGCTGTGTTTTATGCGCCGTATCATTCACGCCTCAGGTTGCCGCTTTATGATGATTCCGAGGCTCGAGGTCTTTATCGCGGCATTGTGCTTACGGTGATTCTCACGGCATTCGCATTTTTCACCTGCGCGCTGTTTGGCACGCTCGGTGTGACAACCGATGCTCACCCGCTGCTGTTGCTGATGGTTGGCAATCTGTTTGTCATTACCTTCGTGATTACAATATTTCGCTACCGGGCATCAATCGTTCGCGACCTGCTCAATGTGCCGCAACCGAGGATGATTCGTTCGTTGCTGGCACCGGTCTGGCCCTGGACGCTGATTGTTGCCGTCATCGGGATCTGGATTCTTGTTGCGTTTACGGCGTTGTCCGACGGGTGGCCGCTTTACGGCGCGGCGATAGCAACGGTCGCGATCCTGCTTTTTTATCCGACGCTGGACACGGCTCTGGAAAGAGCGGCCGTCCAATTTTCAGAATCCACCAGCGATGTCTCCGTTGCGGTGACCCGGGTCGCGCGCCTGGTGACTCTGGTCGTTGCCGTGGTTGTTCTGACGGTGATCTGGAAAGTCGACATTTTTAATGCAGCTTCCGGTGGGATTGGCAGGCGTGTTGCCGCGGCGGCGCTTGAGATAGGCGCAACGTGTCTGGTGGCGTACGTTATCTGGCAGCTGTTCAGTATCTGGATCGACAGAAAAATCGCTCAGGAAGATGCCGAGATGGCCGCGGCGAGCGGTGTGGATCCAAACGAAATGGAAATTGGCGGCGAAGGCCTGTCGCGGATTCGCACGCTGCTGCCGTTGCTCAAGATGACGCTGAAGATCGCTTTGGGCCTGATGGTCATCATGATCGTTCTTTCAGCGCTGGGTGTGAACATAGGTCCGGTGCTTGCAGGAGCCGGTGTGCTCGGTCTGGCGATCGGCTTCGGCTCCCAGACGCTGGTGCGCGATATCGTCTCTGGAGGATTTTTTCTCATTGATGACGCCTTTCGCCTGGGTGAATACGTCGATGTGGGTTCTGTAAAGGGTACGGTCGAGAAAATTCAGGTGCGTTCGCTGCGCCTGCGCCATCATCGAGGCGCGGTTCACACGGTTCCGTTCGGAGAAATCGCCACCTTGACGAACTACAGTCGCGACTGGGCGATCATGAAACTCAAGTTTGTGGTGCCGTTCGAAACTGACGTTGAGAAAGTAAGAAAGCTCCTGAAAAAAGTCGGGCAGGAGCTGCTGGAACATCCCGATGTTGGTGAAGATTTCCTGCAGCCGTTCAAGTCCCAGGGTGTGCTTGAGATTGGTGAACACGGTCTGGTCGTGCGAGCCAAGTTCATGTGCAAGCCTGGCAGGCAGTTCTTGATACGTCGCCACGCGTTTGTCGCACTGCAGGACGCATTCCGGGAGAACGGAATCGACTTCGCGAGACCGCAAATTCGAGTCATTTCAGTTGACGACGATGAAGAACTCAATGCCGGTGCCGCAGCCGCGGCGCTGAAGACGCCAAATCAGCCAGCGCCCGCGTGACTGCAGGAACCGATAGTCACTGTTAACGCGCTGGACCTGAACGAGCGACTCCATGTCGTTGTCGACTACAACGCGACAGTCACTTTGAGGGCATCGCGGCCGCGACGAGCCCACCAATCGCCGTCATCTTTGAAATCGGTTCGTCGATAAAAAGGCGCACCGACTGACGAACCTGCCGTGTCGTGTCCGCATCCAGTTCGGTGGTCCGGGCGTCCAGACTTTGAAGCAGAACCGCACCTCGACTTTCGCCCTGCGCGGCCGCGGTCAGGATCATCTGTTCCAGACGACCGTCGGCGTCAAGCGGTTTCAAAAGGACGTGCAGCTGCGCAAGATAGCTCGGCCAGTGTGACAGATGCCGGTACATCGTCGGCATCACGGTCATTCTCCCACCCAGTTGATTCATGTCGTTTACGAGTTCACGAACGCTGGCAGACATATCCTCCATTGAAGGCAGGGCGGGCATCTGGCCCGAGACGGCAGGAATTTCCAGGGTGTCGACTGCGGCACCCGAATCCACCGACGTGATGTTGTCGAGTTTGGCCAGCAGAGCGCCCATCGCTACAAGATTGCGCGCGTTGCTTCGCTCATAGCTTGCAATGACGACCGAGATAGAGTCGATGTCAGCTTGCGTCAGACCGGCAGCAGCCAGTGTAGACGTCGACATGCCGGGCAGCCTTGGAATGTTCAGTACCTGATTCAGAGCGTGGGCTTCCGAGGCAACCTGGCCGCTGACATAAACCGGCTTGAGCGATGTCCACGCGAACTCAAGTCCATCTGGAATCGTGGCGAGATGGCGCCAGATAAGGTTAACAACCGGCACGCCGAGAGTCTGACGTATGTCTTCGAAAAGCGTGGCAACGGACCCCGTCGCGCTGGCTTCGGCAATGGCGGTAACAGGATCACCGGATAAAGAGGGCATCGCGTGGTTCCGTTGTTGGTAGCTGGCGGCTGATGATACTGGTGTGCGTTCATCTTAAGCGGTTTTGCTGGCCGCGGAGTATCTTTGCCGTCCAACGGGTTGGGCAACGCCCGACGTAATATCGCGGCGCAGGCGCGGTCGAGCCGGGATTCCAGACGACGCTGATGCTAAGGTGCGTTAACCGTTAACGCCCCGAATCCCGTCATGGAAAAGTCAGACAGCACTTTTAATAAAGACAACGCACGCGATCGTTCTGCGACAAGAGAAGTCGTTCACGTCAGTCACGGTCAGAGGGCCACCGACGGGGATGGCGTGAAGCTCACCCGAATCATCGGGACGCCCGAACTCAGCATGATTGATCCGTTTCTGCTTCTCGACGCGTTCGAGTCCGACAATCCAGATGACTACATTGGCGGATTTCCGAATCATCCCCACCGCGGATTTGAAACCGTGACCTATCTTCTGGCCGGTCAGATGCGCCACCGGGACAGTGCCGGGAACGAGGGCGTGATCAAGCCCGGTGGCGTGCAGTGGATGACGGCCGGTCGCGGGATCGTGCACTCCGAGATGCCGGAGCAGGTCGACGGCCTTTTGATGGGGTTTCAGCTCTGGGTCAATCTGCCGGCCAGCGCCAAAATGAGTGAACCCGGATACCAGGAATTTCCCGCCGAGCAGGTTGCTCTGGAGCAGTGGCCGTCGGGGTCCACAATTCGAGTTATTGCGGGGCGGACCAATGCCGGAACGGATGGCGCGGTGAACAACGATTTCGTGACGCCGCTTTATATGGACGTCCAGCTCAAAGCGGGTGATGACTTCGATCAGTCAATCCCGCCAACACACAATGCGTTCCTTTACCACGTTGATGGCGACGTCAGCATCGGTCAGGCGCAAACTGGTCTGGGTGCGCGAACGCTCGCGGTGCTTGGTGAGGGTGACGGCGTCTGGGCCCACGCGAATAAGGACAGCCGTTTTATTCTGATCGCCGGTCAACCGTTAAACGAGCCGGTCGCGCGCGGCGGTCCCTTTGTGATGAATACCCAAGCCGAGCTGCGTCAGGCGTTTGATGACTTTCAGAACAACCGGTTTTAGTTGAGCCGCAGTCGCCAGGATTTTAGTGGCGCCTGCTTCTAGTAGGCGGGCCCGTCGCGAAACAGATTGGGTTTGCGATACACCGCGAGAATCACGCAGCCTTCATCACTTTTGGTTTCATGCTTGGAACCAGGTGTTCGCCACACGTATTCACCGGCGCGGCAAATTCCGTCGTGATCATAAAACGATCCCTCGATGACGTAACTTTGTTCCAGTTCAGGGTGGCGATGAAAAGGAAGCGTTGCGCCGGGTGCCCATTTGAGCATGCAGGTCATTTCGCCTTTGTCCTTGTCCTGATACAGCACCTTGATTTCGATACCTTCAAATCGCGTTGGTGCCCAGTCAATGTCATCAGGCTTGATATAGGTCGATGCGTTCGGCGTCGGCTCATGGCCGAGCTTGCTGCCGGCGGCATGGGTGTTGTTCTCGGTATCTGACATGTCTGACTCCAGGTCGCGCGTTGTTGAATGCTGTCGGACTTAACCTTTTGAATTCGTCAGGTCAGTATCTCGGTCGCTATGCGTATTGTCTATTGCGCGTTTCGGTACTTCGTGGAAAGAAGAGCGGCGAACGGAATTTTCAACCTGAATCGTGATATTGCCGCTTGCTTCAACTTAAGCCTTGCGCGACAGTCGCTGCAGGTATTTCAACAGCATTTGGCCCGCGCCTGCGTGGCCTCGGGAGGCCGGGTTGGCAGTACGTCTGGGGTTTATCGGTTTTGGCATCATGGGGCAGAGGCTGCTTCATGCGGCACATCGTCATAACAACAACGTCATTCAGGTCAGCGGCATCTTTGATCCCAGCCCTGAATCGACGACCGCTCTGAACGCGATCGACCCCGCGCTCGAGTCTTTTGCTTCGGTCGAAGCGGTTATTGACGCGTCGGACTGCCTGCACATTGCCTCACCGCCGCTCAGCCATCTGGATTATCTGACGCAGTGCAACGCCGCCGGGCGTGCCGCACTCTGCGAGAAACCTCTGGCGACGGATGTCGCTCGCGCAACGGCCGTGGTCGAACAGATGGAAGCCCAGGAAATGCGCGCGGCCGTAAATTTTCCAATGGCGTCCTCTTTCGCCGTCGACTATTTACAGCGCTGGATCGACGATGGCGCTATCGGCACGGCCGAGAAAGTTGATATTGAGCTCAAGTTTCCGAGCTGGCCCCGCGCATGGCAAATGGACGCAATCGACTGGCTCGATAAACGAGCCGAAGGCGGATTTACGCGTGAGGTGGGTTCTCACTTTTTGTTCCTGTCACAACGATTGTGCGGGCCTGTTGAACTCCTTGACGCGACGTGCGGCTATCCCGACGACCGACTCAGCGAACGATCACTCACCGCGACATTCAAGGCTGGCGGGCTGCCCGTTACAATGACGGGCGAAGTCGGCACCACGGAAAAGCCTGACCACAACACGTGGACGCTGACCGGCAGCGCCGGGCGAGTTCGGTTACGAGACTGGTCCGTCGCCGAACAGGAGATCGATGGCGAATGGATCGCGCCCGCTGACGCGCTGGATAATGAACTCGCGAGACCACTGATACTCGAGCGTCAGCTGAACAAGGTTGCTGCAATGACCGAGGGCGAAAAAACCGATCTTGCAACGCTTCGAGAGGCGCTGGACGTACAGAAAACTGTTGAAGAGATTCTCACCCGATGAAGGCCCGCAGTCGTACCGCGTGTAACGACGCCGTTACTGGAGCAACAACTTGAGTCAGTCAGAGTCCGCAGTATCGTCGATGACACCGGTATTTGAGTTCGACAACACCTACGCCAGAGAACTCGAAGGCCTGTTCGTGGCCTGGCGTGGCGAGGAGGTGCCTGATCCTCAAATCCTCTGCCTGAATCGAACGCTCGCACAGGAGCTGAAGCTTGATGCTGATGCACTGGCCACCGAGGCCGGTGCAAAGATTCTGTCCGGGACGGTCAGTCCCGAAGGTGCGGCGCCGCTTGCGATGGCATACGCGGGCCATCAGTTTGGCGGATTTGCGCCTGCGCTTGGCGACGGGCGCGCGTTGCTGCTCGGTGAAGTTGTGGACCGGCAGGGTGTTCGTCGGGATATACATTTAAAAGGGTCTGGACGCACGCCGTTCTCACGAACGGGTGATGGCAAAGCACCGCTTGGACCCGTGTTACGTGAGTATCTGGTTGCCGAAGCGATGCATGCTCTGGATATCCCCACCAGTCGCGCGCTCTCGGCCACGACAACAGGTGAACAGATTCGTCGGCACGGACCCACGCCGGGTGCCGTTCTCGCGCGAGTCGCGACCTCGCATATTCGCGTAGGCACCTTTCAGTTTTTTGCGTCTCGCGGTGATGATGAAAAACTCAAACGTCTCGCCGACTACACGATCAAACGACTCCGCCCGGATTTGCAGGCGCATGAAAACCCGTATCTGGGATTGCTCCAGCACGTTCGCGAAACCCAGGCTGAGCTGATTGCCCGGTGGATGCTCGTCGGATTCGTGCACGGCGTCATGAATACGGACAACACGACGATTGCCGGTGAGACCATTGATTACGGTCCATGTGCTTTTGTCGATGGCTACGACCCCAGAGCCGTATTCAGTTCCATCGATCATCGTGGCCGCTACGCCTATGCCAATCAGCCCGCTATAGGTCAGTGGAATCTCGCGCGCTTTGCCGAGTGCCTGATCGATCTGATAAATCCTGACGACAGCGACAATGCGATCGAACTGGCAACGCAGGAGCTCGATGCATTCCCGGCGCACTACGAGCATCACTGGCTTGCCGGGATGCGCGCCAAACTCGGGATTCAGACCGAGCACGCCGAGGACAAGGCGCTCGCGGACGACCTCCTGGATCTGATGCACCAGAACAAGACTGACTTCACGTCGCTCTTCCGGGCGCTGGCGGATGTCGTGCAGGGCAACCACACTGAACTTGAAGCGTTGATCCCGGACGCTGCCTCACGCGACAGCTGGCTGAGTCGTTATGTGTCGCGCTGTGCAGACGAAGCTGAGTCGCCAGCGATTCGTGCGGCCGCAATGAATCAGGTCAACCCGCTGTACATTCCCCGTAATCACAATGTCGAGGCCGCGCTCGCTGACGCCGAAGCCGGAGATCTGACTCTTTATAATGCGTTGTTTGAAGCCGTGACTGATCCCTTTGAACCTCGTGATTCGTTCGACAGGTTCGAGGGACCGGCACCGCCGGAGTTTGGGCGATTCACTACTTTTTGCGGGACCTGAACTCGAGACAGGGCGGACCCGGTTGCAAGTGCCTTGAATTACAGCGCTTTTTGTTGATAGGCAAGATCGATAACTCTTATCGAAACAATCGAATTTACTTATATTTCCCAGTCCGTAGGATTCATAGCGTTACTCACATGGAGTCATCGCTATGTCCAAATGTCCCTTTAACCATCAAACCAATACCGCCGGAGCCGGCACCTCTGAACGCCAGTGGTGGCCGAACAAGCTGAACCTTCAGTTGCTGCGTGCGCACTCGTCGCTTTCGGATCCGCTTGATGCTGATTTCGACTACGCGGCTGAATTCGAAAGTCTGGACCTCGACGCCGTGAAGCAGGATCTGCGCGAGCTGATGACGCAGTCCCAGGACTGGTGGCCTGCTGACTACGGTCACTACGGACCGCTCTTTATCAGAATGGCC
>CALHMG010000116.1 GCA_938034705.1 uncultured Gammaproteobacteria bacterium | reverse complement strand
CCTGAGGAAGAGCTCCATGATATCGAGGAGTTTGACGAAGGGTTGGTCGCCGAGCTGCGCAAGCGTGCCAACGACGGTTTGCTCGTAAAGCAGATCGCCGAAGAGCAGGAACGTTTGATGAAGGAGCCTGCAGAGGATCTGCTGGCCATGGAAGGCATGGACGAAGAGACGGCGAAAAAGCTTGCCGCTCACGGGATTCGGTCGATGGAAGATCTCGCAGAATGCGCGGTCGACGAAGTCATGGAAGTGCCGGATCTGGAAATCGAAGAAGAGCGCGCAAGCGCGCTGATCATGACCGCTCGCGCACCCTGGTTCGCTGAAGAATCCGGCGGCGGTAGCGACAGTCGAGCGGAGGGCTAAATAATGGCTGCAGTGAGTATTCAGGACTTTGCCAATCAACTGAAGATGCCGGCAGACATGCTGCTGGCTCAGTTGACCAAGGCAGGCGTGGCCGGCAAGAGCGCTGGCGATGTCATCACCGATGACGAAAAGAAAACGTTGCTGACGTTCCTGCAGGGTGGTGCACCGGCTCCGGCCGCAGCGCCGCCGGCCGCAGAAGAACCCGCGCCGGCCCCGAGCGGCCGCGCAACGATCGCGATTGGTGCCACAACGACCAAAAAGATCAAACAGCAGTCGAGAACGGGCGCCGCCCGCAATATCGACGTGCAGGTCAAAAAGCGTCGTACCTACGTTCAGCCCGAGGAGCTCGAAGCTCAGGCCAAGGCAGAGGAAGAAGAAGCTGCGCGTCTTGAAGCCGAACGCCAGGAAGCCGAGCGTATCGAAGCCGAGGAACAGGTGGCTCGTGAGAAAGAAGTGCAGGCTGCCTCCGAGGCTGCGGCGGAACAAGCTGCACCTGAGCCCGTTGTCGAAGAAGTTGAGGTTGCCGAGCCGGAGGTGGTTGAGGAGCCTGAGCCGGTCGTTGAGGCCGCTCCAGAGCCCGAGCCTGCGCCGGTTCCGGAGCCTGCAGCGCCCGTCGACGATCGACCGGCGATTGGTTCTCGTCCGCAACGTGCAAAAGAGCGTGAAGAAGATCGCGCTGAACGTGAGCGTCTGCGCAAGGAGCGTGAAGAACAGGAACGCCTCGATCGTGCTGAACGTGAACGAGAGCGTCTGCTGCGCAAGACAGAAAAGAAGGAAGAGCCTGCACCCGCTGCCGGCGGCAAGGGCAAGAAAGGCAAGCGCGGTGGTCGCGATCAACTGCACGTCGCGGCCGGCAAGAGCGGACGTCGACAGCAATCCAAGCCACAGCGTCGCAAGCCACGCACGGTTACGACCAGTACGAGCGGACAGCACGGCTTTGAAATGCCGACCGCACCGGTAATTCACGAAGTCGCAATTGGCGAGACGATTAACGTCGGAGAGCTTGCGGCAGGCATGTCGGTCAAGGCCGGCGAGGTGATCAAGGTTCTGATGGCAAACGGCATCATGGCTACAATCAACCAGTCGATCGATCAGGACACCGCGATTCTCGTTGTGGAAGAGATGGGACACACAGCTGTCGCAGCAGGACCGGATGATCCGGAAGCGATGCTGATGGCGGTCGAAGAAGAGGCGGTGGAAGAAGGCGAAGCCTTGCCGCGTTCAGCGGTTGTCACCGTGATGGGCCACGTAGACCATGGCAAGACATCCCTTCTCGATCAGATCCGCCAGGCAAAGGTTGCTGACGGCGAAGCCGGCGGCATCACCCAGCACATCGGTGCGTATCGGGTTACGACCCAGGGCGGCGCCGAGCTGACGTTTATTGATACGCCCGGCCACGCGGCGTTCTCATCGATGCGTGCGCGCGGCAGTAAGGCGACCGACATCGTGATTCTGGTGGTCGCAGCCGATGACGGCGTAATGCCGCAGACGATTGAATCCATCGCACACGCTCGCGAGGCCGAGGTGCCGATCGTGGTGGCGGTGAACAAGATTGACCGTGAAAACGCGGATCAGGACAAAGTTAAGCAGGAGCTGGCCACCCACGAAGTGATCCCAGAAGACTGGGGCGGTGACACACAGATGATCCCGGTCTCGGCGTTGACGGGTGCAGGTATCGACAATCTGCTTGAGTCTGTGAACCTGCAGGCTGAACTGCTTGAGCTCAAGGCTCCCGCTGAAGGTAACGCCAGCGGAGTCGTCATCGAAGCCCGACTGGACAAAGGTCGTGGCCCGGTCGCCACGGTTCTGGTGCAAAAGGGCACGCTGAAGAAGGGCGACATTATTCTCGCCGGCGGTGAGTCAGGCCGCGTGCGTGCGATGACCAACGAAAAAGGCGAAATGCAGGATGAGGCGGGTCCATCGATACCGGTTGAGATCCAGGGTCTCGACGGCGTGCCGACGGCTGGCGATGAATTTCTGGTTGTTGCCGATGAACGCAAGGCACGCGAGATTGCCGAGTTCCGCCAGGTTCGAGCGAAGGAAACCAAGATTGCTCGTCAGCAGGCCGCCAACCTCGAGAATATTTTCGAGAACGTCAAGAACGAGGAAACTGCGGATCTGAACATTGTCGTCAAAGCAGACGTACAGGGTTCAATCGAGGCGCTGTCCGATTCTCTGGAAAAGCTTTCGATGGACGAAGTGAAGGTCAAGGTCGTTCACGGCATGGTAGGCGGTATCAGCGAGTCAGACGTCAATCTGGCGATGGCCGCGAATGCAATTATTGTTGCGTTCAACGTACGTGCTGACGCGACTGCAAGAAAGCTGATCGAAGCTGAAAGCGTTGATGTTCGCTATCACAACGTGATCTACGACGTGGTGGACGAAATCAAGGGCGCGATCGGTGGCCTTCTCAAGCCGGAGATCAAGGAAGAAGTGCTTGGTCTTGTCGAAGTGCGCGAAGTTTTCCGTGTGCCCAAGCTTGGTCAGATTGCGGGTTCGTATGTGCTCGAAGGGGCGGTCAAGCGAAACGCCAAGGTTCGTGTCTTGCGCGACAACGTCGTCATCTTCGACGGTCAGGTCGATTCACTGCGTCGCTTTAAAGACGACGTTGGCGAGGTCAAAGCCGGTTTCGAATGCGGTGTCGGCGTCAAGAACTACAACGATGTTAAAGCGGGCGACCAGATTGAAGTCTACGAAAATATCGAAGTGCGTCGCGAGGTAACCTGAAGGCGCCGTGGCACATGGTTCGATCGATCGATCACGTCGCGTCGGTGGCCTGATCCAGCGAGAGCTGTCAGAACTGATCGTCAGCGAGCTGGGTGACCCGCGCGTTGGCGGCGTCACCATCACGGACGTGCGCGTGGGCAAGGATCTGCGCCAGGCCGTGATCTACGTCAGCCGTCTTGACGAAGCTGCGTCCAAAGATGGCGCAGCTAAATCCGATGGCAACCACGAGTATGTGGATGTGCTCAACAGCGCCGCTGGCGTGTTGCGTCGCCACCTCGGGCGTCGCCTGTCGACTCGGGTCACGCCCAGTCTCGAATTCCGTTATGACGAGACCCTCGCCCACGGATTCAAAATGTCCAAGTTGATAGAAGACAGCAGAAGCGCCGACGGCCCGGAGCCGGGTGCTGAAGACGAGCAATGAACAAACCCAGACGCCCGCCTCGAGACCCGGTTGACGGCCTGCTGCTGCTCGACAAGCCGGCGGGGTTTACCAGTAACGGCGCGCTGCAAAAAGTTAAATGGCTCCTCAACGCAAAGAAGGCCGGCCATACCGGCAGTCTCGACCCCATCGCGACAGGTCTGTTGCCGCTGTGCTTCGGCGAGGCGACAAAGCTCTCGTCTTACCTTCTGGAGTCGGACAAAACCTACGACACGACGATCGCGCTTGGCGAAGTTACCGAGACCGGTGACCGCGAGGGCGAAGTGGTTGAGACCCGTCCGGTTAACGTCACGAGCGCCGACATCGAGAAAGCGCTGGAGGCCTTTCGCGGCGACATTCTGCAGGTGCCACCGATGTATTCGGCGCTCAAGCGTGACGGGCAGCCGCTGTATAAGCTGGCTCGCCAGGGCATTGTTGTCGAACGCGAACCCCGGGAAATCACGGTGCACTCCCTGGAGCTCACGCACTTTGACAGCGAAGCGGCGACGGTGGATGTCAGCGTCCGCTGTTCAAGCGGCTTTTACGTCCGTTCGCTGGCCTATGATCTCGGCGAGGCACTGGGCTGTGGCGGCCATGTGAAGGTCCTGCGCCGCACGGCCGTGGCGGGCTTTGACCTGTCCGGAGCCTTGACGATCGAGCAACTGGAGGCCGACGAGAGCCCCCGGGAGCGACAGCAGCACCTGATGGCGCCAGATCAGGGGCTGGATCACATTCCACCGATCAATCTGTCGGTGGATGCCGCGTTTTACATCTGTCGCGGACAGCCGGTGAATGCCGGCCCCGCGGGCCTGTCCACCGATGATGTGGTGCGGCTTTACGCGCCTGAGGCGGGTTTTCTCGGTATCGGGACCATTCTCGATGACGGGCGCGTCGCCCCCAAAAGGCTGTTTGCCCTGCGCTGAGACCGGTGGTCCGAACCGGCTGCGCAAACTGCCGAAAAACCCCTGAATATGGCCGAAAAGGCTGTTGTAGCGCCTATCGACCGGGGTTACACTCTGCCCGCCGCAGCGCCTGTTGGCGTGGCGGCAAATCACCCTTTTATTCATTCTGCGATTCGCTGAATTCAGGCTTCGCGGTGCGATGTTCAGGTCAAGGGACCTGTCTGTCGAAAAAGGTTCGTTGAAGAAGTAGATATTTTAAAGGAACGAGCACATGGCTCTCACAGCAGACGACAAAGCTAAAATCGTCGAAGAACACAAGGTCGGCCACGCCGACACCGGATCCCCCGAAGTACAGGTTGCGCTGATGACCGCGCGCATCAAGGATCTCACCGAACACTTTCGAACCCACGCGCATGATCATCATTCGCGCCAGGGTCTGCTGCGACTGGTTAACCGTCGCCGCAAATTGCTCGACTACTTAAAGCGAAAGGACGTGGAGAGATACCGCGGACTCATTTCGCGCCTGGGACTGCGTCGCTAAGCCGCACCCGATCAAGCAATCTTAGCAACCCACTAATTCAGATATTGCGATCAGCCTGAACTAAGCGATTTAGTTCAGGCTGATTGTCGTTTTCAGTAAAACGAATGCAGGCAAAGCGCATTGGTGCGCAAGAGGGAAATAGAGTGACACACGTAGTGAAGACATTTCAGTTTGGCAGTCACGAGGTTCGTCTCGAGACAGGCGAAATCGCCCGCCAGGCTTCGGGCTCGGTTATAGCGAGCATGGGTGACACGGTCGTCATGGCCAACGTCACAGGACGAAAGAACTCAGCGCCGCGGGACTTCCTGCCGCTGACCGTAGACTACGAAGAGCGTACCTACGCCGCCGGTAAGATTCCGGGCGGATTTTTC
>CALHMG010000115.1 GCA_938034705.1 uncultured Gammaproteobacteria bacterium | reverse complement strand
GCGTTGTGGGCGATCTTGTCCGGGAGTACAACCAGGGGCTCAAGCGCGGACACATCGATTCTGATCTCCTGTTCATAATTAGCGTCCGGATCCGGATCGACGGGCTCAAAATCCTTGCTCGCGCGACCATCGAGATAGGCTGCCGTCACATCATCGTGACGGAACAGCGAAAACTCACACGAAAGCTCCGCCGAAAGCGTCGCGAGGGTAAAACGTCCCTGCATCGGCATGGTGGCGACCGCGTCGCCATCCCACTCAAGGTTACGACCCGGAAACGAGCCATAAACATCGGCGATGTGGTGCAGAATGTCGCGAGGATAAACGCGCTCGCGAAGCTCACCTTCGAGTACGATCTTGACGGTTGGCCCAACCAGATACCACGCCTGGCCTTTACACAGCGCGTACATCATATCCGCGAGACCCAGGCCGCGCGCCAGACAGTTCAACGCCCCCGAAGAACACGAGTGCGAATCGTCACAGGCGAGCGTGGTGCCAGGCAGCGCCAGGCCCTGCTCGCCCAGCACGACGTGGGCGATACCGTGTTGACCTTCGGGAAAATATTTCTTGATTCCGAACTTTTCGACAAACTGGCGCATGCGGACCATGGCATTGGCCGCAGCAATACTCGGCGCCGGCACGGTGTGATCAGCGACGACCGCGATCTTGTCGGGGTCGAACACCTGTGTGGGTGTCTGATGCCCCCCGGTGATGCCAAACACGATGTCCAGATCCACGACGAGATCAAGATCCGCCATCACGATATCGCCGGGCTGTACGTTCTTCTGCTCGGAGTGCCGCGCCAGAATTTTTTCAGTAATTGTATGACCCATGATCCAACACCCGCTCGAGTTAGTCGCATTTGCCCGCCTGCCCGAAACACTCTTGTTCAGGACACCGGATTACCCTACGCCAAAGCGTGAAAGACATAAAACCATCGTTCCAGTCGCATATGACCAGAAATCCCATCGACCCGGGGGGTTACTGGACGAGATCCGCCACAACCAACCCGTCGGATAAACTAGCGCGAGACAGCGCGGTCGTCCGCGATACTCGGGCTCAAGGGCGAACTTTGAAACAGGCTGTGTCGGGATGACTTGCCCTGATGCCGCCCGCTGCTTCAAGATATTGTCATCGGCCTTCGAACCCGGGAGTTATTCGCACCGATGGTGTACAACACTATAGACAGCCCGGCCGCCTGGCACGTGCCGGAGATGACCAAGGACCCGAGCTGGCGTTTTCAGCTTGACCCCGACGCGCAGTCACACATGGCGCGCAATATCGTCTCGGCGTTTGATCCCGAGCGTGAGCTGTTTGACTATCGCCAAGCTGATTTCGACCTTGGTCCCGGCATGGACGTTATCCACGCAGCCGCCCGGGTAGCGCACTTTGGATGCGGCCTCGCGGTGGTCAAAGGCCTGCCTCGACATCAGTTGAGCGAAGCTCAGTTCAGAATCCTCAACTGGGCGATCGGTCTGCATCTGGGTGTCGCAAGGCCTCAGGGGGCCAAGAGTCAGTATCTGTCCGAGGTGCGCGCAACCGGCATGAACTACCGGTCACCCGGTGGTCGTGGCTACAACTCGAACGCCGCGCTGGACTTTCATACCGACGGCTGCGATCTCGTCACTCTCGCCTGCTACAACGACGCCAAAAGCGGCGGACAGTCCATGGCGTCGTCAAGCGTGAGCGCATGGAACACGTTGCTGGCCGAGCGCCCGGACCTTGCCGAGGTCGCGAGAGAGACGTTTTACTTTGGTCGCAACACTGAAGAAGCTCCGGACGAAGGTCCTTTTTACGGTCAACCTCTGTTTGATGAAGCTGACGGGCGTCTGTTTGGAAAGTGGAATCGCAATCGGGTCCGGACCGCGCAGGATCTCGAAGGCGTTCCCCAAATGACGCCTGAGCAGATTGAGTGCGGGGAGCTGATGGATGACATTCTCCAACGCCCGCAAATCATGCTCACCATGTGGCTGGAGCCCGGCGATCTCCAGATCATGAACAACCACGTGATGCTCCATTCGCGCACCAACTTTGAAGACTTCGATGAGCCCGAGAAGAAACGTCTGCTCTACAGACTCTGGCTCGCGCCACCGGACTCGGTACAACTCCCGGACAGCTGGTGGCCTTTTTTTCGCAGCGTTGAACCCGGGACGGTGCGTGGCGGCATTCGCGGTCATGAACACAACGCTGCATGCCACGCATTCGAAAAACGCCAGGCCGAGACTCTGGGTATGCGACTTGGGTCCGGGATTCGACCAACGCAGCCCTGACTCGACTCGCGTTACAGTGTTCATAAAAGCGTTGGTCTGTAACGCACCAGCGCCACCATCTTCGAGATGTTCCGACACGAACTCGCGCACGTGGATTTGCCACGAACAGGCTAAAGCCAGCATGTCCGGAGATTCACACTGGCGCGCGTGACGCTGTACACTATCGGCGGCAAGATCAACGTGGACTACTCATGGCAACGCATGCCCTGTCGGTTCGAAAGTGGGTCAACACCGACCGCTACCCTGTAGACGACCTCGCGAACCCGGCACGCGACGAACTCGTAGCGATGTGCCGCGAGCAGCTCGACGCTAGCGCAATTTGCTGCCTGCCAGACTTCATCCGTCCTGACGGGCTGGCACAGATGATCAAAGAGATGCGGGCGCTTGAGCCCGTCGCGCTTAAGAACAATCTGCTGCGCACCGCGTACAGCTGGATGGACAACAGCGGCTTCCCGCCTGATCACCCACGCTCAGCTGTGTTCCTGCGTCGCTTCTCCTATCTGGTAACTGACCAGATCCCCGAAGACTCACTGTCCAGAGCTCTATTCTTCTGGGACCCGTTGACCGACTTTGTACGCGATGCTCTGGGATTCAAGACCCTGTATCGCAGTGAATGCCCGACGGTCTCGATTCAGGCCAACTACATGAACGAGGGCGACGTGCTGCCCTGGCATTTCGACACCAACGATGGCGTGGTATCCCTGTTGCTCGATGAAGCCGACGAAGGAGGTCACTATCAGATGGCGCCCTACGTTCGCGACGAGGACAACGAGCACTACGATCGAGTAACCCGGGCGTTTAACGAGGATCCAGATGTAATCGTTGAACCGCGCATGCCGCCCGGGACCTTCATCCTGTTTAAAGGCAGACGCTCGGTTCACCGCGTCAGCCCCGTCGGCAGGACCACAAAACCACGAATGATCATGCTCTACAGCTACGATGAAAAACCGGGGATGGTGTTCCCGCAGAAATCCCAGGATCGCATGCGCTACCCGGATTCAACGCCCTACTACGGGCACGGCACGCCTGCCGATGCGACAGGGTTCAAATTGTGGAGCGTCGAGAAAGCCACCGGGTCGCAACGAGACTGAGACTAACTAACAATCCAACCTCCCCGACGAAGCTCGATTACCACTTTTAGGTAACGCCATACTCTCATGCTGTAAGCACAAGTTTCCCGACCACGCGTCTGTCGGCCAGCGCCCTGATCGCTTCGCGGCCGTTTTCAAGCGTAAACGTTTCAGGCGTTGACAGTTTCAGTTCGCCGCGTTCCCAGGCCGCAAGAAGTTCGCCCAGTCGGGCACGTGTGCTCTCCGGATAGCGCGCACTGTGTTCGCCAAAGACGACACCTGTGGTGGAGAAGTTTTTCACCAGAATCATGTTCGCTGCGATTTTCGGGATCTCTCCGGAGGCGAAACCGATCACCAGAATTCGACCTTCCCAGCCAATACATCGGACACCCTGGGCAAAGTGATCGCCACCCACCGGGTCGAAAATAACGTCGCAGCCACTTTGGTCAGTCAGTTCGCGAACGCGATCGCGCAGATCTTCTTCCTCATAGTTGACGCCCTCGTCGGCGCCACATGCGGTCGCGGCGGCCAGCTTGTCGACGCTGCTGGCAGCGGCAATCACGCGAGCACCAAGCAGCTTACCCACCTGTACCGCAGCCAGGCCGACGCCGCCGCCTGCACCGAGGACCAGCAGCGTCTCGCCGGCCTTCAGATGCCCCCGATAGTCCAGCGCAAAATGAGCGGTGCCGTACGCCACCGGAAAGCCGGCGGCATCTACGAAGCTCATGGCATCCGGAATGGGCGTCACTATCGCGGCCGGCAGCACGGCATATTCGGCGTGCCCTCCACCGTATCGCGCAAATCCAAGCACCCGGTCGCCGGGCTTCACATGCTCGATGCCTGCACTACACTCTACGACCTCACCTGCCACCTCCAGACCCGGAACAAACGGAAGTGCGGGCTTCACCTGATACTTGCCTTCGGCCATCAGTATGTCCGGAAAGTTAACACCAGACGCGCCGACCCGGATCTTGACGTCGCCGTCACCCACAGTCGGTTCGCTTATCTCGCCATATTCAAGATTATCGAGACTGCCGATCTCTCGGCAAAACAATGCATACATGCCTCAGGCTCCCCTCACGAAGCAGTCAGCTGTTTCGACGGCGGACGTGGTTCAGGAGACTGACCGTCGACTTTCGCCGGAAATAACGCCTGCAGTCCGTTGCGGGTATTCACAACAAGACCGCGTTCAGTTGTTCGTGGCGCTTCAAGCGCCTCGCCAAGCGGAAGCACGATCGATACACAGCAGTCGTCATTAGAGAATCTTGTCTCGCACTCTTCGCGAGTCAACGTTGCGATCTCGGCCGCGATATCGGCGATAAGACGGTGCTGTGGGATCGGCTCGGTTTGACGCAAAATCCAGTCGGCACGCCCAGCCGCTTCGCAGAACGTCTGCCAGAACTTTGGCTCTACGGCTCCGACGACAATGTGCTCATCGTCACGGGTTCTATAGATGTTGTAATAGGCGGCGCCGCCGTTCAGATACGTCCCGCCTCGCGCAGGCACGGTCTGATTTTCGCCATAGTCTGCAATCTGCAGCAGCTGTAGCGGCATGATGACATCAGCCAGCGCGATGTCTATTTCACACCCCTTGCCAGTGTGATGACGCCCGTTCAGCGCGCCGAGTATGGCCATCGCGGCATACAGACTGCCTGCCTCATCCGCGATCGGTGGATCGAAGTACATTGGGCTGTCTTTACCATTTCGGTCCAGCACCCCGGCTTCGGCCAGATAGTTGGCGTCGTGCCCTGCCTTCTGCGCGTCGAGGCCGCTTGCACCGTAACCGCTGATCGCACAGTAGATGAGCTGCGGGTTATGAGTGGACAACACACTGTAGTCGATACCGAGCCGCTTCATCACACCCGGCCGAAATCCCTCAATCACAACATCTGCCGTCTTGACGAGTTCGACAAACGAATTCAGATCAGCGTCATTTTTGAGGTCAAAATGAACAACCGATTTGCCGGCATTGAGCGTCTGATAGAACAACGGACTCCCATCGCGACCGCGCGGCCCGAGGGTTCGCATCGCGTCACCCGCCGGTGGTTCGACCTTGATGACTTCGGCGCCCATGTCGACCAGTAACAGGCTGGCGAGAGGACCCGGGATGTATTGCGACAGATCAAGAACGCGAACTCCTTTCAGAAACTCCGACATCTTCGTCATGAGCCACTCTCTCCTGCACATTCTCGCGGCGAGTCCTTGATCTCCGCGACCGCCTTTATGGCCATCTGCTTTAACTCCCGACGCATCAGTTTACCGGTGACCGTCAACGGCAACGTGTCACAGCCAATAATGTAGTCGGGAACCTTGTAGCGTGAGAGCAATCCGCGACAGTGCTCAAGCAGCGCCTGTTTATCCAGCAAGACATCAGGCTTTACAGCGATGTAGGCCACTATCACTTCACCCCGCGCCTCGTCGTCGACGCCAGTCACCGCGGCCAGGCCAACGCTTGGGTGCTGTTGCAGGGTTTCTTCCACCTCGGCCGGCGAAACGTTGATGCCAGATCGTTTGATCATTTCCGAACTGCGACCGGCGTACGTGAACACACCCTCAGCATCAAGCGATCCAAGATCGCCGGTTTTAAAATATCCGTCTGTTGTAAAGGTCTGCGCATTGTGCCGCGCCGAATCACCATCGTAACCGGGTGTCAGGTAGCCGCACACTTCGATGTCGCCAACGATACCGGCGCCACACATTTCACCGGTTTCCCGATCACGAATGCGCACGGTCACCCCGGGCAGCGGCGACCCCTGACATACGCTGCGCCGTTCAAGCGGCCAGTCGTGGGGTGTGACACAGCAGTTGCCATAGGTTTCTGTACTACCGTAAATATTGCAGATGTCGGTTGCACCGAGTTCCTGGGCCACCTTGATAATGTCCTGAGGCGCGCCAATGGTGACTCCGGTTCGCAGTGAGGCCGTTCTTGTCGGACTGAACTGTTTGTGGGACAACATCGCGTTGGACATGGCCGGCAGCGTATATAGCGCCGTGCATTGATGCTGTTCGATCAAATCAAGTGCCCCGCCAGGTTCAAACCGCGCCTGTAACACCATTGTAGCCCCGTGGGTCAGCGTCGCCGGCAACGCGTTGACCGCGCCGTAAGACCAGAACAAAGGAATGGCGATCAAGATGCGATCGGAGGTCACAAGCCCCTGTCGCTCACCGATGTTAAAGCCGTTCTCAATCGCGTCGCGATGCAGCAGCGGCACAGCTTTGGGCCGATTGCTGGAGCCAGATGTATACAGCACCGCCAGAACATCTTCAGGTTCCGCAACGTTTTTTATGTCGTCCGGATTCGTTTGGATCAACAGCGATTCATAACTTTGCAGGCTTTGCGTATCGGAGTCTTTCACCGGGTCAATCGCGATGAGATTCTGCAGCGCCGGGTGCTCCAATGAATTCGCGAAGTAAAGCCAGTCGTTGAGGTAGTTGCGCTCACCGAGCTCCGTCACGGTAAAGACGGTAGTGACGCCCGAATCCTTGATCAGAAAATCGAGTTCCGCGAGCGTTGACCAGGTGCTGAACGGCACAACAATGGCACCAATCCAGGATATGCCAAAAAAGATCTCAAGCCATTCGCTTCGGTTGTCACACAGTAAACCGACTCTGTCACCGCGAGTGACCCCGGCCTGCTGAAGATAGGTGGCGACACGCTGAGCACGCACCGAGAGTGTCTGATAATCGGTGGAACCCGTGGCGGTGAGAACGACGGGCCGCAACGGGTCGCGGGCGGCCTGCTCTCGCAGCAACTGATGCATGGTTCGACTTTCAGGGACGGACATAAGCGTTTGGATCATCGACAGGGACTGCCAGTATTTTCCGTGTAATCGTCGTTCAATATTGCGCCACGCCCGCACAACGGGCCGACGTCGAACGCCGAAACTGGTCGGCTATCGGCAAAGGTGATAAGACCCTTCTGCGGCGTGTGAAGCCAACAGCTCGTAACCGCCCCGAAGACCATTTTCAGCGAGTCATTGAACCTATGCCCCTGCACGTCAGCAATCCGCGACCTCACGTCGTTCAGATCACGATCGACCATCAACCCAAGCGAAACGCCATGTCCCGGGAATCACTGGCGGAACTTGCCGGCATATGGGACCGACTCAACGATGACGACACCTGCCGATGCGTCGTGATAACGGGGGCGGGAGAAAAAGCTTTTTGCGCCGGCGCCGATATTGGTGGCGACCTTTCAAACAGCGAGGAAACTGCGGCCATGGTCAACCGGTCGCTGCTCAAGCTCACACCCTTCTCCAAACCGATTGTTGCCGCGGTCAACGGTGACTGCGCTGGCGGTGGGGTCGAGCTGTTGCTGTCCACAGACATTCGCTACGCTGCCAGTCATGCGAGATTCGGTCTCCCGGAAGTAAAATGGTCGATCTACCCCTTCGGTGGCGCAACAACGAAGCTTGTGGAACAGATTGGTTATGTCCACGCCATGGATCTCATTTTGACCGGTCGGCTGATTGATGCCGACAGCGCCGCCAAGCTCGATCTGGTGAATGCAGTCCTTGCACCGGATCAAGTCCTGCCAGCGGCGCTGGATACGGCAACAGCTATAGCCGCCAACAGCCCAACGGCTGTGCAGGCGGTTAAGCTGCAGATCAGCGAAGGCATCGCCGAGCGCGTACAGCGTGCAGAGAGCCGAGAGCAGTTACTGGGTGACCAAGTCCGCGCGAGCGCTCACTTTGCCGAAGGCGTAGCCGCCTTTCGTGAAAAGAGAAAGCCAAGCTTTGACTGACTCTGTCGATATCAAATCACTGATTCGTCGCAATGACCGGATCGCCTTTTCGCCAGCGGGCCTGGAACCCGCCGAATTGCTCAAGCTTCTCGAGAACAACCTCGAATCGATCGGACCCGCAACAGCCATTCTCAATGTGTCCATCGCCGACTGTATTGATGCCCGCAAGCTCAGCGAACAAATGCATGTCATGGCTCTGGGTGGCGCTCTGACCAATCGCCGGTTTCAACAATTTGGCGCGCTCGACATTATTCCCGCAAACTATTCGGCGTTGCCTGACCTTGTTGCCGACGGAACAATCGGCATTGACGTCGTTCTGACCCAGGTCGCTGCGAGCGACGCGAGTTACAACACGTCGTTTATGGTGGATCACGTGGTCGAAGCCATCCCGACCGCGCGCGTTGTTATCGCCGAAGTAAACGACCGGTTGCCTGTTGTTTTTGGCGACACAGATATTGTCCGAGAGGATATTGATCATACGGTTACAGTGTCGCGCGATCCGTTTGAGCTTTCGGCAAGACCCCTGAGCGATACCGACCGGGCAATTGGCGAACACGTGGCCAAACTGATTCGCGACGGCGACACTCTGCAGGTGGGTCTGGGCGCAATGCCGGACGCAGTACTCAAGGCCGTAACCGGCCACCGCAATCTTGGCGTTCACTCGGGCACCATCGGCGACGGCGTGGCCGAACTGATGAAGTCCGGAGTCATTACGAATACACAAAAATCCATCGACCCAGGCGTGTGCGTCACCGCTGGGCTTCTCGGCACTAACGACCTGTACCAGTGGGCGCATCAGAATTCGAGCCTGCAGGTGCGATCCCCACGGTATACGCATAGCAACGACGTGCACCAGCAAATCGACAATCTGGTTGGCATTAACACGGCGCTCGAAGTCGACCTCACAGGCCAGATCAATGCCGAGGTTGCGGCCGGCCAGCAAATTGGCATGCTGGGCGGCCACAGTGACTTTATGCGGGGTTGCCTGCGATCAAATGGTGGGCGTGGCATCGTGGCGATGCATGCAACCGGTCGCGGTGGAACGGTTTCACGAATTACGCCCTCGATAGCCGATGGCATCGTCACCACCGCTCGCCAGGACGCCGACTATGTCGTCACCGAATACGGCGTCGCAGCGCTTCGCGGGCGCAGTCTCAGCGAGCGAGCGTCAGCGTTGATCGGGATAGCCCATCCGGAATTCAGACAATCGCTAGAACAAGCGGTTGATGATGGACTCGTTTGAAGCGCATCTATCCTCACCAACAGCGTCTTCAATCGACCCAGAAGACCCATACGCCAGACACGAAGACCGCCACACCTAACAAAATCCACGCAACGATGTTAACGAGAACACCGGCCTGCGGCCGGTGGCTGTCTTTGATGCTGATGAATGTTCCAAAAATCGCGAAAAGCACAGCCAGAGGCATCACCAGCCACTGAAACATCGAGATCAGCGCGAGTACGCAGGCGATGATACCTAGAATGAGACCTTTGCTTTTTATTGGTTGTTCGATGACTTCTGCCATGACCCCTGTCCCCAGACAATCACAACGTCTTGTCTGAGTACAGCACGCGCACAGCAGGATCAAATTCGGTGCCTTCTAAATCGGTTCCCTGGGTACAACACTTGATTTATCCAAGCGTTTTCTACCGGATCAGAGAAACCGATCATGGGCTCGGTAGACGGCCCAGAGTATCAACCGCGACCCGACTTCAGGCCTGTTCATGATTGAACGTGTCTAGCGCCCCTGAAAGTTCGGCTTTCGTTTTTCCGCCCACGCTTTGAGCCCTTCCTGGTGGTCGGCGGATTCGCCCGCGCGGGCTCGGTTGGCGTCGTGGGCAACGCGATCAAACGTGCCGTTGGCAATCGCATTCAGCCCCTGCTTCATGCCTGAAACCGAAATCGGTGCGTTGGACGCAAGCTGGTCTGCCAGCGTGTCGACCCGAGACTGCAGTTCCGCGGCAGGGACAA
This sequence comes from uncultured Gammaproteobacteria bacterium, assembly GCA_938034705.1. Classification (GTDB taxonomy): domain Bacteria; phylum Pseudomonadota; class Gammaproteobacteria; order Arenicellales; family CALHMG01; genus CALHMG01. Next base: position 534 of record CALHMG010000115.1, on the reverse strand, counting down.
TCTCATCGAGATAGCCCATCGCCAACATGCCTTCGGCCTCGACCGGTTCAGCAGTCATGAACAAACGCTTGGCGTTGTTGAGGCCAAGACGGGAGACGTAGCGCCGAAGCCCGCTTTCGTAATAGATGATGCCCAGCCTGGCTGCTGGCATGAACATGCGCATGCCTTCGACGCCGATACGGAAATCGCATGCCAGAGCGAGATCGGTCGAGCCACCGTAGACGCCGCCGTTCATAGCCGCAATCGTCGGAATCGAGAGATTCTCCAGCGCGTCGACCATCTTCTCGAAAGTGTCAGGGCCGTGCTCAACCGCGTCGTCCGCCTTGTCGTCGCCCAACGAGCCGATATTGAATCCGGACGAGAAGCTTTTACCTGTTCCTGTGATGACAAGAACGCGAGCCTCCCGACTGTTGCCGAGCTTGCCAAACATCTCGGTAAGCACATGCAGGTCAATCGGCTCGAGGCGATTGTGTTCGGCGGGTCGGGAAAGCTGGATTGTGGCTTTACCACCTTCGATACTGAGTTGGGGCGTTG
>CALHMG010000114.1 GCA_938034705.1 uncultured Gammaproteobacteria bacterium | reverse complement strand
TGTAACCGTGAGCGTGTTCGACTCGGCGTCAAACTGGGATCACCAGACCTTTGTCATCGACGTCACCGACCTGGCGCCGACGATCACGAGCTACGGTGGCGCGACAACGGTCACACTGAACGTCGACGAAAACGACGCTACATCGTTCGCGACCGTGGCTGGCACAGACCCCGCCGGCGGCACCGTCGACTACATTCTGAGCACATCCATCGGGCCAGAAAACGCAGACGCCGGTTTTTTCACCGTTAACAATACAACCGGTGCGCTCAGCTTTTCGTCCAATCCAAACTTTGAAACGATGACCAGCGCAGATCTCGACAAGGTCTTTAACGTCCAGGTCATCGCACAGGATGGCGGCGGCACGGGATCCGCGCAGAACTTTGAGGTAACCCTGAACGACCTGGCACCTGTGATTTCCAGCTACGGCGGCGCTACAACGCACGCCGTCAGCGTCACCGAAGGAACCACAGGCACCATCGCGACCGTTGCAGCAACAGACCCCGCCGGCGGCACGGTAACGTACTCGGTAAACGCGGCGACTCTCATACCCAACAACCTCGACCACCTGCTGTTTCAGGTAGATGCCGCCGGCAACCTGTCTTTTCAGGCAGCGCCAGACTACGAATCACCCGGAGACAGCGACACCGACAACGTCTATACCGTCCAGCTGATCGCAGAAGATGCCGACGGCACCCAGAGCACCCAGGATTTTGAGATAACCGTAACGGACAGCAATGAAAGCCCCGTCATAACCAGCTATGCCGGCAACATCATGCAACAGGTGAACCTGGTCGAAGGCTCGGCTACTTCTGTAATTGCCGCCGACGTTGACGCGACAGACCCTGACGGTGACACACTCACCTACAGCATCAGCGGCGTGACCGGTGGTCCAAACATCGACGCGGCGCTGTTCAACATGACAGCGGCAGGCGAATTGTCTCTGAACTTTGTGCCCGATTTCGAGAATCCGATCGATTCCGATCCAAACAACGTGTACAACATTCGCGTTGAGGTCACCGACGGCACGTTTACAACGTATCAGGATATACAGGTAAACGTCACAAACGCAGCCCCTGTCATTACAAGCTACGGTGGCGTTAACAGTCATCAGATAGACGCCGTCGAAGGTGTTACCGGCGCCGTCGCAACCGTCACCGCCGCAGACCCGGCGGGTGGCAACATAGAATACCACATCCAGGCAGGCACCGGCCCTGGCAACGCGGACTCTGGTCTCTTCAATGTCGATATCAATACCGGAGAGGTGACATTCCAGACACCGCCCGACTTCGAATCGACGACAGGCAGCGCCAATGGCGACAACATTTATGATGTGCGCATCGAGGCGAGAGACGACGCAGGCCTGGTCACAACACAAACACTGTTTATCGTTGTTACCGACGAGCCACCAACAATCACAAGTTACGGAGGCGTAGCCTCTCACCCTGTCAGCGTGGTTGAAGGCACTACGGGCCCAATCGCGACGGTTGCTGCGAGCGACCCGGTCGCGGGCGCAGTTACCTACCACATCGTTAGCGGCACCGGCCCAGGCAACGAAGACAGCGCCTTGTTCAGCGTACACGCGATTACAGGAGAACTGTCCTTCTTCGGGTCTCCACCCGACTTTGAATCTCCTGGCGACAGCGACACAAACAACATCTATAACGTGCAGGTAGAGGCGTGGGACGCTGACAACACCGCAAGCACGCCCCAGAGCTTTGTCATCACGGTGACCGACTCCAACGAAGCTCCAGTGATTACAAGCTACGGCAGCAACGCGACTGTTCCGTTGACGGTTGCCGAAGGCACACCTGTGGCGGTAGTCATCGCCGACGTTGACGCCACGGACCCCGAAAACGACACGCTCGCCTACTCCATCAGCAGTGATGTCGGGACGTATAACGAAGACAGCGGCTTTTTCAGTATCAACAGCACAACCGGCGAACTGACTTTCAATTCGATCCCCAACCACGACTCCCCCGGAGATGCCAACGGCAACGGCACGTTCAACGTGCGAGTTGAGGTACGGGACGTGCCGACAGGAAATATGGTCTTCCAGGACTTCGAGGTGACCGTAACTGACGAAGCGCCGGTAATCACAAGCTATGGCGGCGTAACTTTCCACAGCCTGAACGTTGCCGAAGGCACCGCGGGAACCGTCGCGACGATCACAGCAGCGGATCCCGGTGGCGGCACGATCGACTACTCGGTCAACGCGTCGGCCATACCCGGCAACGAAGACAACGCACTGTTCACTGTCGATAGCGCTACAGGTGAAGTATCGTTTATTACTCCGGCCAATTTTGAATCAGCTACCGGCAGTGCTGATGGCGACAACGTCTACCACGTCCGAATCGACGCGGCGGACCCAAGCACCACGACGACCTATCAGCACCTGACCATCACCGTTACAGATGAAGCTCCCGTGATCACCAGCTACGGCGGTGTGGCTACGCACCCGATCAGCGTGCCCGAAGGCACGACAGCCACGGTCGCAACCGTGGCGGCCAGCGACCCTGCAACAGGCGCCGTGACCTATCACATTGTTGGCGGCACCGGCGCCGGCAACGAAGACAGCGGCCTGTTTCAGGTGGATATGACAACCGGCGAACTGTCATTCCAGAACGCGCCTGACTTTGAAGCCCCTGTCGATAACGGCAGCAACAATGTCTACAACGTTCAGGTCGAGGCTCGAGATGCTGACAACACGACCAGCACTCCACAGAGTTTTGTCATCACGGTGACAGATGCCAACGAAGCACCAACAATCACGAGTTACGGCGGCAACGCACTGGTGCCGTTGACGATCGTTGAGGGCACCACCGTGTCCATAGCCGACGTCGATGCAACCGACCCTGAAAACAATCCATTGATCTATTCGATCAGCACGGCAACAGGACCTGGCGCAAACGAAGACGGAGGCGCTTTCATCGTCGACGCGGCTGGCAACCTGTCTTTCAACCCGGCGCCCAACTACGAGAGCCCGACAGACACGGGCGTAGACAATGTGTACCGCGTTCAGGTGGAAGTCCGGGATTCAGTTGGCGGTGGCGTCGTGTTTCAGGATTTTGTTATTACCGTAACCGACGCAGCCCCCGTAATCTCGAGCTATGGCGGCGCGGCGACGCAGCCGGTTACGGTATCAGAGAACACCACCTCAACCGTTGCTACGGTTACCGCGACCGATCCCGCGGGCGGCACAATTACGTACTCGATCAACAATTCGCCGATGACGGGACACGTCGACGGTGGACTGTTTAACGTGGACGCCAGTGGAAACATTTCGTTCCAGACGCCGCCGGACCGTGAAGCGCCTGCAGACAGCGATGGAGACAACGTTTACCACGTGCACGTGATCGCGTCTGATGCAGACGGAACATCCAGCACGCAAATTATTGAAATCACCGTAGGCGACCTGAACGAAGACCCGAACCTGATCGCTGACGCGACCTATGAAGTGATGCAGGGTGACGTTTCGGTGGCAGCGGTTTCGGCTACAGACCAGGACCTCCCCGGCGACACCATGCAGTACTCGCTAAGCGGCGGCGCTGATCAAGGCATGTTTGTCATCAACGCCAATACCGGCCAGATCAACTTCCTGGGCGCCGCGCCGGCAACGAGCGCACCGGGCGACGCAAATGGCGACAATGTCTATGAAATCGAAGTGACGGTCTCTGACGGAAACGGTGGCGTTGACGTCAGAACGATACTGGTGACGGTTGTGGCTCCCGAGGGTGTAGACCCTGTTGAGGAACCGGTCGCCCCATCGGATCCGATCGTTGAATTCGTGGACCCTGATCCCGAACCACCGGTTGATCCTGAGGTCACGCCGGAAACAGACCCTGAGACGGAAATCGAAACCGACCCCGTCGACGAAGTGACCCTGCGATCGAATCCGGAAGAACAGACCATCGAAACTGATCTCGCCGATACCGAGCTTGTCAGTGGATCAACGCAAAGCGTGACTGTAGAGCAGCTGCGCACCCAGGTTTCCGATGCCATCAGAACGCTCTCGAGCGCCATGGAAGGGTTGACCAACGCTTCTACGATGGCGCCGGTCGACTATGAGCTGAGTCAGATCAACACGTCGCTGCTGGACTTTGATCTTGGCCTGGCTGACATCGGCTACGACCTCGCGCTGATGGATCTTGATCTGAAGCCCGCGGAACTTTCACGGGCCCTGCTCAGCGCACTGGACAACGTGCTTGGGCAGCTTGCGGATCCAGACGCCCAGACTGATGGTCAAATGGTGTTCACCAACACCGCGATCGGCATCACGCTGAGCTTCTCCGTTGGTTACGTTGGCTGGCTGCTTCGTTTTGGTTACCTGCTGGCAGGCTTTCTGTCCGTTGTACCAACATTGCGTACTTTCGACCCACTTCCGGTCCTCGCGAGTTCCAAGAAGTCCAAAGCCAAAACCAGCGATGACGACGAGGAAGAAGACGAAAAACTCGAAGAAATGTTCGAGGCCTGATAAAGCATCAGCGCGGATGAAACACCCGGCCTTTCGCCGGGTGTTTTTTTTGCACTGCGATCACGTATTTGAATAGACTCCACCGACTATTCCATCACCGGTGCCGCGTCATGCCAGATCTCGAGCAACTTTCAACCTGGGATCGAGAGAGCTTCTTTCACCCGTCGACTCATCTGGGTGAATTCGCCCGCGGCGATGCGCCTCGGCGACAGATGGTTGGCGGCACAGGCTGCTTTGTCGAAGATGCTGGCGGCAACCGAATGCTCGACGCATTTGCTGGTCTTTACTGCGTCAACGTCGGTTACGGCCGAACAGAAATCGCTGACGCTATCGCCAAACAGGCCCATGAACTTGCCTACTACCACGCGTACGCGGGTCACAGCACCGAAGCATCGGTGACGCTGGCAAAAATGGTTGTGGATCGTGCGCCCGCTCATATGGGGAAGGTTTACTTCGGCCTTTCCGGATCGGACGCCAACGAAACCAACATCAAGCTCGTCTGGTACTACAACAATATTCTCGGACGCCCGAAGAAGAAAAAGATCATCTCCAGATGGCGCGGCTATCACGGCAGCGGACTGATGACGGGTTCGCTGACGGGCCTTCACCTTTTCCACCAGAAATTCGATCTGCCTTTCGATCAGGTGCTGCACACCCAGGCGCCCTACTACTACTGGCGCGAGGACGAATCTCAGTCCGAAGCAGAATTTTCGGCGCACTGCGCACAGCAACTCGAAAACCTGATTCTGTCCGAGGGCGCCGACACCATCGCAGCGTTCATCGGCGAGCCGGTTCTGGGAACCGGCGGCCTGGTGCCGCCTCCCGAAGGGTACTGGCAGGCGATTCAGGAAGTGCTCGATCGATACGACATCCTGTTGATCGTAGACGAAGTCGTTACCGGCTTCGGGCGACTCGGCACAATGTTTGGCTCCGATTTCTTTGGACTTAAACCGGATCTCATTACGATCGCAAAAGGACTCACCTCTGCCTACGCACCACTGTCGGGCTCAATCGTCAGCGACCGCATGTACGACGTGCTGATGCAGGGAACTGACGAGAACGGCCCGCTTGGACACGGCTGGACCTACTCGGCGCATCCAATCGCGGCAGCAGCCGGTGTCGCCAACCTGAAACTGATTGATGATCTTGGACTTCTGGATAACGTCAACAAGGTCGGCCCGTATCTCGTCAAGGGTATGGCGGCGGCACTGCAGGACGTGCCCTGGGTCGGCGAAGTGCGCGGAGTCGGCATGCTTTGCGCGGTAGAGCTGGTCAAAGACCGCGCTAATCGAACCCCGCTGGATGCATCGACCAAAGCCGCGATGAGCACCGTGGCCGCGATGGCCGAACGTGGAGTCATTGCGCGAGCGATGCCCGAGAGTCAGGTCATTGGCTACGCTCCGCCGCTTTGTCTGTCGACCGAAGAAGCCGACACCATTATCAGCGTCACCCGGGAAAGTATCGAGAAGGCTTGCGCCGGTCTTTGACGCGACTGTCTTGATGTAATCGTCGGCGCGCGTGAAAGACGCGCGTCGACCCTGCCCCGAGAAAGGTTTACGCGGCTAGCGACTGCGCTCGGCCAACGCGATGCCACCGAGGACCAGCACTAGCGCAACCGCGTGATACATCGCGAACTTCTCACCGAGAAATGCCACCGCCATGATCGCGGCAATCACCGGCGTCAGGTTAAAGAATATGCCGGCCCGGCTGGGCCCGATGATCGCCACGCTTTTAATGAAGAACACCTGGGCAAGAAACGACGGTAGCAGCGTGATCACGGCAACAACCGCCCACCCCTTCGGCGTTGGTGCCTGGAAGCTGCCACTGACCATCTCGTAAACAAGCAGCGGCAGTGACGCAATAAATGCGGAGGCTGCCAGCACGGCGAACATCGCCATTGGCGACACGTCGGGTTTGCTTCGAAGCCCCACCGCATAAGCTGAGTAAAATATCCCGGCCACCACCATGAGAACGTCGCCGCGTGCAAAAGCGAGCGCGAGCAAACGGTCTATGTCACCCCCGGCGGCAACCATCAATACGCCGATCATGGTGATCAAAGCGCCCACCACCTGAAACAGCGTGACTCTCGTTCCGTGCACAAGGAACGCGATGATAAAAACGAATGTTGGCATCGCCCCCTGGATAATGCCGACGTTCAGCCCCGTCGTGGTGTGGGACGCCACATAAAAGAGCGAGTTGAAGCCTGTAAATCCGAGCACGGCAAGCAGGAACAGGAACTTCAGGTGCTGTCGCAGTACCGGCCATTCACGGCGCAGCGAGGGCACCATGAACGTCAGCAGCAACAGCGTAATGCCGAGCCACCGCAGCGTGACCACCGCCATGGGCGAAACCTCGCCGACCGCAAGCTGCCCGAGTATCGCGTTAAGCCCCCAACACAGCGCCGTAACAAACAGCATGAAATAGGCCGAGCCAACCGAGCCGGTTCGGGTCGCATCAAGGGATTCAGACAACTGCATGGGCTCCAGAGGTGACAGATCGCCATGGGGCAGTCCGCTTAAGACGCGACTGTACAAAAAAAGCCACAATAGCGCCCATGACCAAACCATCAGTCGATGAAATAAATGCCGTTGCGAAACTGCATCACGCATGGATAACGGGTCTTGTTCTCGGCACCATTACCCACGAGAGTCCGGATATTGCGGAGAAGCTTGTTTTTCAGCTGTTCAGACGCCAGCACGAAAAACGCTTTTTGCCGGGTCTTGGGAAACTTGGGCTGACCGGCCTGCCGGACGCCGTCGCGTGCGCCAAATACCACTATTTCTCCAATCAGCTGGGTGGCGTCAAAGTCGAGTACTGGCGTGAGAACGACAAAAAGGCGTGGGTCCGCTATCCGCCGCCGCGCTGGATCTGGTACGGCCCTGCGATCTGCGCCATTCCCTCAAAAGTGAACACCGCGATGCTGCGTGGATGGCATGCGCAAAACGGTGTCACCCTGAACAACCCGAACCTCGGATTTGTCTGCACCGGGACAACCGTTGACGGATATCCAGGACTCGAGGGTTACTACTGTGAGTTCGAGCACCCTCTCGCTGATCACGAGCGCCTGCAATATCGTTTTGAAGAAAGCTGCCCGGCGATCGACGCAGCCTCACTGCCGGCGCTCGATGCGCAGCAGTGGCCGGCCGAGCGACAGGCGCTGGCGTATCGCAACTACGCGATCGAATACATCAGCAACGCGCTGCCAATTCTTGTTGAACTGCTCGGGGATGATGCCGCAAGGTCTACGGGAACGCGCATTGCCCGACTGATTGGCATGCAACATTATGACGAGCTCGCGCAATCCATGCAGCTTTCGGGAAACAGCGCGACGGCGTTCATGGAAATCGCACACCGCTTCATGTGGGCATGCGGGGACGAAGTCGATACACACGGAACGACACTCAATCGACTTTCATGGCGCGCTTTTGACAGTGTGGACAGCACAACCATCGAGATCTGGCGCGCCATGCTTGAAGGACTATTGCTTGTTCATAACCCGAAGCTGACCATCACCTGGGGCCGCGCGGGCGAAAGAACCGCCGACTGTTTTTCGGTCGTGTAACCGCACAACCTGTTTCTCACCGGAACGGCTTGAGAGACGCGGGACTCGCCAGTGGTACTCTTTTCCGATGAAACACTTCCCGGACAAACAGTGGGCATCGGCCAGCGCCGACGCCCTTGGCTTTTATCCCGAACGACTGAAAACCGCGGTTGAGTTTGCGGTTGCCGCGGAGACGCCGTGGCCGCGCAACCTTCAAGAAGGGCTTAACGCAGACCCCGACGGCAACGAACCCGCGCCATGGAGCGACGTTGTCGGCCCCACGCTAGATCGCGAGGATCCACACGGCCTGGTTATTCGCGCAGGCAAAGTCGCCGCAAGCTGGGGCGATCCGTCACGTGTCGACATGACGTTCAGCGCTACCAAGTCATACCTTGCACTGCTCGCGGGGATTGCGGTTGCAGACGGACTGATCAATGACATCGATGATCGCGTTGCAGACTACGATCGTCTTGATCTGTTTTCCTCAGAGCACAACAGGCAGATCACGTGGCGTCATCTGCTGCATCAGACAAGCGAATGGGAAGGAACGCTGTGGAGCAAACCTGACCTTATCGATCGACACCGTCAGGTTGGACCCGGCTCTGACAACTCTCGCAAAGGCTCGCACCGTGAACTGCAAACGCCGGGCACGTTCTGGGAATACAACGACGTCAGGGTGAATCTGCTCAGCCTGTCGCTGATGCAGGTGTTCAAGCGACCGCTACCGGATGTTCTGCGCGAACGAGTCATGGACCCGATCGGCGCCAGCGATACCTGGCGGTGGTACCCTTACACAACCTCGAGCGTTCAGATCGAGGGCAAAACCCTGTCGGGCGTCCCCGGCGGCGCGCACTGGGGAGGCGGAATCTTCATAAATTCATTCGACCACGCAAGAGTTGGATGGCTTGTCCGCAATCGTGGCAGCTGGGGCGACAGCCAGCTGATACCGGCAACGTGGTTTGATCAGCTCTACACGCCCTGCCCGTTAAATCCGATATATGGATTTTTGTGGTGGCTGAATACCGATTACGCGCTTTACCCGGATGTATCATCGCAGTCCGTTGCGATGTTCGGCGCGGGGCATCACATTGTCTGGATTGACGAGCAGCTTGATCTTGTCTGTGTAATCCGCTGGATTGATGACGAAAAAGTTAATGACCTTCTCAAACACGTTGTCGATGCCGTCAAAAGCTGACTTCGCCTGAACGCGTAGAAGACCTCAGGGCTCTTTCGATTCACGTTCGATCGTCTTTTCAGTCTGTGGCAGCAGCGTTCGCGGGTAGCGAATGGAATCCGGCGCCTCGATCTCTACTATCTCGACGCGCTCGTCCACGGTTGACATCCACTGCCTGATCGCCTTGACGGTCACGACCTCAAACTTTCCGCGCGCCTGAGCGCGATAGGGGTGATCGTCAAAGTGAACGTTGGCGCGAAACATCGACGCACCAACTTTTTGCAGCGGAGACAGACGAACGATGGAACCTTCAAAGCCTGAATCGCGAATGTAGCGCTGGGCCGTTTTGCGTGTCGCGTTAGCGCGATCGTGATCGAACATCGCTGTCGCAAGCAGCTCCAGCAGCCAGCCGTTGGAGTTCTGATGTCTTGTGCTTTCAGGGTGCGCCAGCAGACTGTAAGACGGCTCGTGAAATCTTGCCGTCAGCTCGCTTCGGGCAATATCCGCAAGCTCGCGCTGAATCCGGGGACCGGGCATCATGACCAGCACGTCGAGCATGTACGGATCGTCGAGAAAAAATGCACCCAGACCCTGCTTGAAAATGTCCGACTCGCCGCTTCCGCAGTGATTGAGCTGATGAACCACGGTCCAGCGGCCCTCGTCATGATCACGCACGACGATGCCGGCGTGTGTGTATTTAAGACCCTGGCTTGATACATCGCTCCCGACACGCGCGAGGATTGCGGCTTCGGGCTGGCGTTGCTCAAGCATCGACTGAAGCTTTACCGACATGATGATGGCTGACTTGACGCTTGCGGGATGCGCTTCCACCGGCTCGCAAAGCGAACCGGCGGTAGCAGCAAGCGGCATCACGCTCAACAAGAGGGCCAGTGAAACAATGATCCTGTTTGCGAATTTCATGTTGCCGCTCCGATTACTGTTGTGAACTTCTGAAGAGGTTGTCGGCAACCGACAGCGGAATGAACGCTATTGCCTCTCCGGCAACCATCAGCGCGTGCCCTGTCGCCGTGGCGACCACCTCTACGACGGAGCCCACCGCCAGCGATGCGGCCTGGGCCCCTGCCGCCGAAGACTTGACGACGATGGCGACGCTGTCCGAAGCATCCTGGAGCGCGATGTTGACGAACTCACCGGCCGCGACAACGCTTGCGACGGTGAACGTAGCGGCGCCCTGCACAACGTTAAGACTGCCGTGAACGATCTCGGCTGATCCGTGGACGGACATTCCAAGACCTGTAGAAAGGTTTTCCGAGAACGCGAACCCGGGGGTCGCGACAAACAGGGTCGCCGCGGTCGCGAGTGCTGCAAAGCGTGTTTTGAGCTGATTTTTCATGTTTTCTTCCTCAATTGAACAGTGTTTATTTTTACTCAAAAAATGTGTCCAGATCGGTGCCTGTCCTCTGCAGGCGTTGCTTATCTGAACAGTGTTCAATTTAGTCGATTATTGAACAGTGTTCAAGTACTATTTCCGAATGCATTGATTTTGACGATAAATCAGCGAGTTAACAGGGAAAACACTAAAGAGTCTTAAGCGA
>CALHMG010000113.1 GCA_938034705.1 uncultured Gammaproteobacteria bacterium | reverse complement strand
ATCTCGCCGCTGCCAACCAGGTCAACGGCCTTGCGCGAACGAAACACCACATCCTCGCTGTAGTGACTCAAAATCAGGTCAAGATCGTGACTGTTCCAGCCGGCCTCCCAGCTGGACGCAAAAGCTTCGGCATCTGGTGTTTTGTTGGTATTCACGAACGCCTCCGGAGTTTTTGGGTCATCGACCGGCCATCGAGTCGAGGCCACGACGCAACAGCGTATTAAAAGTGTGTGGCACTTCGACGTTGGAGAAATGCCGCTGTCCCTTGATCACTTCCAGCGTTGAACCTTTTATGCGCTGATGAATATCGGTCGACTGTGGTATTGCCGGCGTTACGGGGTCGTCGCCGGCCGCGATGATGCGCGTGGGCGTAGTGATCCTGTGAAGGTCTGATCGAAACGCCAGCTCGGCAACCGCCGATGTGCCACCCAGGTAGCCGTCGACTTTGGTTTTTACAAATTCGTCCCGCACCGCGCGGTACGCGTCGCTTTCGGCGCTGACGAACTCATCGGTGAACCACAGATGACGCGTCATGTCCCAGACGGGATTCATGCCTGACTTGACGACGACCGCCTGACGCTCGGCAACCCATTCACGGTAGGACTCGTTTGCCTGACTGACCGTATTACACAGAGTCAGTGACTGAAGCCGATCACCGTGATGGATTCCAACACCCTGCCCAATCATGCCGCCGGTGGATATTCCGACCCAGTGCACGCGCGGTAACGAGAGCGCGTCCATCACCGCCACGGCATCTTCAACAAACTGTTTCAGCGAATAGGGCCCTTTGGGTGCGTCGGTACTGCCATGGCCGCGCCAGTCGTAGCGAACAATTCGGTATCGGTCCGCGAGCGCGTCGATCTGCTGATCCCAGAGCTTCATGTTGGTACCCATCGCATGGGCCATCATGACCACGGGTCCTTTCGCGTTGCCGTCGAAGCGCACGGCAAAGTTGATGCCGTTGGCTTTGACGCTTTGGTGATTCGGACTCATAGTTATTCTTTTTGTACCGGTCGCTCAGGCGTAGCGCACCATGACCTTGCCCGTGTATTTGCCGGCGAGCATATCGCCAAGCGCCCGGGGCGTGTTTTCAAATCCGTCGAGCACCTGATCGATCGCCACGATCTTGCCGTCACGGCAGAGCTCAATCATGCGCTCGCGCGCAAACGCCCATTCTCTCGGATACGAATAGCGTGAAAAGCACTGGATGCTGGCTTCTCGCGCCCACAGCTGACGCAGGTTGACGTAATCCAGATCGGGACGTTCGCTGTTGTTAGACACCGTCCGCCCAACCATCAGTACCTTCGCGTATTTGGCAATGTTGTCGAACACCGCATCGGCAACGGGGCCGCCGACGGTATCGAACACCACGTGGGCGCCCTCACCACAGGCGTCGGAGAGTCGTTCGGCAAAATCGTCCGCATCGTGGGCGACAGCCGCGTCGGCGCCAAGACGATCGATCACGATGTCGCGCTTGCGGTCGCTGCATATCCCCACCACGCGCATGCCGGCCAGCTTGCCGAGCTGCACCGCGTAGCTGCCGACCGATCCCGCCGCGGAGGTCACGACAAGCGTCTGTCCGGGCATCGGTCTTGCGAACATGTCCAGTGCGCAATATGCGGTCAGTCCGGGCGACGACAACGCGGTGAGCCAAAGCGTCTCGTCAAATTCGTCACCGGCATGAAGAAGCTGATCCGGTTTGGCCAGAGCGTATTCCTGCCATCCAAGGCGGCCCGTCACCAGGTCGCCTTTGCCGAACCCGCCCGCGTTACCGAGCACAACTTCTCCCAGCACATCGCAGTCAATGAGCTCACCAAGTTCAAAAGGTTTGGTGTAGTTGCGAAAGTCTTTTAGACGCTGTCCCTGCCAGGGGGATAACGCAACCAGCCGGATACGAACAAGCAGCTCATCGTCAGACGGCGTTCGCGTCTCGCCCGTTTGAATTTCGAAGTGCTCGGGCCCGGGCAGACCGGTTGGTCTGGAGGCGAGTACAAATCGACGTGATTCAGGCATGAGGCGTACCGACTGAAGAGTTGGTGAAGCGGATGACATTGATACCGCATGATAGGCTCGCGACGAACTCTGCAACAGCATCAGTCCAACAGATGACCAATTTGATTCAGGCCGGCGACATTCAGATGGCCTATCGACTGGACGGACCTGCCGACGCGCCGGTTGTCTGTCTCAATCACTGCTTTACAACCGACCACCGTTTCTGGGACCTCACCGCACCGGCACTCGACGAATACCGGGTCCTGCGCTACGACTCTCGCGGACATGGCGCTTCGGACAAACCGGCGGGCGACTATTCATTAAGTCAGATGGCGGGTGACGTTGCGGCACTTCTGGACGCTCTGGATATTGCGCGTGTCGACTTTTGTGGCGTTTCCATGGGCGGCATGATCGGCCAGACCCTGACGCTGGAGCATCCGGACCGCGTGCGCTCGCTGACCATCTGCAACACGCCCTGCCAGTATGACGACGATCAGCTCGTGGCCTGGCGCGAACGCGCGGATCTGGTTCTGGAAAAAGGCATCGATGCGGTGCATGCCGGACTGATGGCGCGCTGGTTTACCGAGGACGCGAGAGACAAACAGCTGCCGGGCTACACCTACGTTGACGACGTCATGCGTGATTTCAAACCCGAGTGTTTTGCCTCAGCGACCGCCGCGATGTGTGGACTCAATACGACGCAGCGCCTCGGCGAGATCAAGCAGCCGGTGCTGATGATCGCGTCGAGTGACGATCCCGGCGTGCCGATCGCTGTCGCCAAAATGATGGCCGAGAAAATTAACGACGCCCAGCTTGAATGGATAGATCCGTCTCGTCATCTGTCGACCATGGAACACCCGTCGGTCTTTAACGAACTGCTGGTCAAATTTCTGGCGCGGGTTCACGCCTGACCTGGACGCTCAGGTGTAACGACCGTGGGCGACGTCGAGTGCGAACTCAAGCAGGTCGCTACCGAGCTGATCGAACGTTTGATACTCGCTACCGGCGAGCCCGCCAGAGCGCCAGCGCTGGTGCAGCTGCAAAAACACCACGGCGAGTTTGAACACACAAAGCACTCGCACGACGTCAAAGCCGCCGATCTCGCAGCCCGTTTCATTGACGTAGCGTTCGACAACGTCTGCCCGTGAAGCAAAGCCACCCCGGCCGGTTGGCATCTGCGCCAGCTGGTGCATCACCGGTGGATCGTTCGGTTCGGTCCAGTAACTCAGCAAGGTCGCGAGATCAAACAGCGGATCGCCCCGCGTGCCCATATCCCAGTCGATGACGGCAACAGGGTCCAGCGTTGCGGGGTCGAGAATGAGGTTGTCGAGCTTAAAATCGCAGTGCAGCAAGGTTGCGTTACGCGGCGCCACACTGTCGATGCGTGAGGAAAGCCACCGACCAATTTCGTCAACTCGTGCAGCGACTTCAGAGGACCCCTCGATCAGAGCGCCGCGCTTAACCCAGCCCGCCACGCCTCGCGCGAGAAAACCTTCCGGGCGGCCCAACTCGTCAAGGCCCACGCTTGCAGGATCAACGCGATGCAGGGCCACCATGGTTTCAACGATAATGTTCGACAGCTTTTGCTCGACGCCCGGGTGCTGCGCGACGCTGCCGAGATCGTCCCCTCTCACGACGACACCAGGCCGATACTCAATCAGCTGAAACGGGACGCCCAGGACATCGAGATCCTCACACAGGTGTACGCTACGTGGCGCAAAGCGGTAGGCCTCACCCAGCCGCGACAGGATTCGGTGTTCGCGCACCATATCGTGCGCGCCGGGCGGCAGTTTGCCCGACGGCGGGCGACGCAGAACACAGGCTTTGTCATCGACGTAAACAAGAAAATTGATATTGGCGAGCCCGCCCCGGAACTGTCGAACGCGGTGCGGATCAAACCGCAACCCGGCAACGGCAAGATGTGCCTGCACTTTTGAGGCATCCAGCTCGGCCTGCTCTGCGACAGGTACAAGCATATTCGGGTCCACGCGTATCGACTCGAGGTCTTCGGCGTCGGTGTTATCGGAGTCTGTCTTGTTCGGAGCCAATTTCTTCGGGTCGCTGGTATTCAAGGATCAGGGCAATGGTTCATCGCCAGTATAAACCGCAAACGCCTGACGCAAAAAAGCCCGAGGCACGACCACCTCGGGCTTGGATTGAATCCAGCTGATCTAGTTGCTCTGCTTGAACTGCGGCAGCAGCACGCTGTCGATGATCCAGACCACACCGTTTGACGTCACGACGCCGTTGCAGTTAAAGGTTGACTGGTTAACCGTTGGACCGTGGCGCTTTGAGCTACGCACAAAAACTTTCTGACCCTGAAGTGTCTTCAGCCCGAAGTATCTGCCCACCGCACGACGCGCGTCGATGGCCCGTGGCAACACGTGGTAAGTCAGCACTTCGGTGAGTACCGCCGGGTCGCCAACGATGTCCGTTAGCAGTTCGGCCGGCACTGCGGCGAACGCGTCGTTGGTCGGCGCAAACACCGTCAATCGGCCGTCAGCACTTAGCGCATCAGCGAGCCCGGCGGCAACCACAGCGTCCACCAGTGTTGAAAGCTGTGGCGTCGCGATAGCTGCCTCGACAATGGTGCCGTCAAAGTGGGTCAGGTTTGTGTTGAGGCATTCGCGAACCGGTCCCTTGTAGTGGCGCTTGCCCTGCGCTTCGGCGATAACCGACAGCATCATGCTTGCTACGACTGCCAAAGCAACCAGCGTCGTTCTGCCAAGCGCCGCGCGTGAACGCACCTCTTC
>CALHMG010000112.1 GCA_938034705.1 uncultured Gammaproteobacteria bacterium | reverse complement strand
GCTCTGGTGTGTGGTCGGCTGCTGATCCCGGGCGCTCGCGTCGCCTGAGTCAGGATCGCTTCATCCGAAAAGCCGTCGCGGCAAGTCGCGGCGGCTTTTTGGGTTTTGAAATCGCGTGAGGCGAGGGTGGGTGCACTTTCTGACAAGCGTCTCGAGCGGGATATCGCGGGCTGTCGATCATTTCATATTTCGATGTTCGTCTCTTTGATCTATCACGATAGCGAAGGGTTTCGGGACACGACATCATCGTTACGGTAGTCTTGAGACTTCTCCGATCCTGATCTTCAACACACGGAATTACGTGTCAGATTCGATTTCAAACCAGCGTCAGATTCCTTCGATCGACCGTCTTCTCAAGGTCGATGAAGTCGATGCGCTCGTGCATGCCTATGGGCGCGATCTCGTTATCGAGGGGCTTCGTGTGGCCGCAGACAGGCTGCGCGAGGAGGTAGTCGAAGGTCCGACTTCTGATCAAGAGAGCGCTGATCCAAAGAATCGTCTTATCGCAGACGCCAGGGTCTGGGTTGAACAGTTGCTCACCCCGTCGCTAAAGCCGGTATTCAATCTGACGGGTACCGTGCTGCACACTAACCTCGGTCGTGCCCCGATGCCCCAGGAATGCATAGACGCCGTGGTTGCGGTTTCCAGGGGTGCCAGTAACCTTGAGTTCAGGCTGTCCACTGGCAAACGAGGTGATCGAGATGAACATGTCGAGGACTGGCTTTGCAGACTGACGGGCGCCGAAGCCGCGACCGTGGTCAACAACAATGCCGCGGCGGTGCTGCTTACACTCAACAGTCTGGCAGCGAGAAAATCGGTGGCGGTGTCTCGTGGTGAACTGATCGAAATTGGTGGCAGTTTTCGGATGCCCGATATCATGAAGCGCGCGGGCTGCAAGCTCGCCGAGGTCGGCACAACCAACCGGACTCATTTGAAAGACTTCGCAGAGGCGGTTGATGAAGGCGCGGCGGCGGTCATGCGTGTTCACACAAGCAACTACGTTGTTGAAGGATTCACGGCCGAGGTCGATGATCGAGAACTGGGAAATCTCGCCAAAGAGAACGAGATCTACTTTATTAATGATCTTGGCAGTGGGGCACTTGTCGACATGACGAAATTCGGGCTGCCGGCCGAAGCAACACCCCGAGAAGCGATCGAAGATGGCGCGCATGTCGTGACATTCAGTGGCGACAAGCTGCTTGGAGGGCCTCAGTGTGGATTGATCGTTGGAAACAGGAAGACGATTGACCGAATCAAGAAGAACCCCATGAAGCGGGCGATGCGCTGCGACAAAATGACACTCGCTGCGCTCGAGGCGACATTGCGACTCTACGCAAATCCGGATGCGCTTGTGCAACGGGTGCCGGGTCTTCGACTGTTGACCCGAACCGAGCAGGAGATAGGCGAAACCGCAACGAGTGTCATCGACGCGATTCGAAGCAGCGTGCCGGAACAATTCGAAGTAGAGGTGCGACCCTGTTCGAGTCAGATCGGTAGCGGGGCGCTGCCCGTCGATACACTCCCTAGCCGCGCAATCGTCATAACGCCGCAAAAGCGTTCGGGTCGCGTTCTGGCTTCACTCAGTCACTCTTTCCGGTCGCTTCCGACTCCCGTTGTTGGTCGCATCAGCGACGGAGCGTTGTGGTTTGATCTGCGGTGTCTCGAGGACGCGGATGCGTTTGTCACCAATCTCGAATCATTTGGTTCAGTCTGAATCTCAATGTTGATAGCGACGGCCGGTCATGTAGACCACGGCAAGACGACACTGGTCAACGCGCTCACGGGCGTGAACACCGACCGCCTGCCCGAAGAAAAAGCGCGTGGACTGACCATCGATCTCGGTTTTGCCTATTCACCAGGCCCCGACGGGACAACGCTGGGTTTTGTTGACGTCCCGGGACACGAGAAATTTATTCGCAATATGGCCGCGGGAGTGGGAGCGATAGATGTTGCTCTGCTGGTAGTCGCGGCGGATGACGGGGTCATGCCTCAGACGCGCGAACATGTTGCGATTCTCGACCTGTTCGGAATCAGCTCCTGCGTTGTCGCGATGACGCGAATTGATCTCGTTGAAGAGACGGTCATCCAAAACGTATCGGCCGAGATTAACGCTTTGCTCGAAGGCACCACTCTCGAAGGTGCTGACCTCTTTCTGGTAAACGCGCCGGAGAACGTGGGCATACCTGCGCTGAAGGACCATTTGCTGAAAATCGCCAGCGAACAGGCAACCGCAACCAGTACGGAGCAGTTTCGGCTGTCAGTTGATCGTTCATTTACGGTCAAAGGGGCCGGGACCGTAGTCACCGGTGCAATTTTTTCCGGTTCGATTCGCGTTGGCGACCGCGTAAAAGTTTTGCCAAAGATGGTTGATAGTCGAATTCGGGAAATACACGCTGACGGCACCCGGAGTGATGAAGCCGTTGCGGGGCAACGTGCGGCTCTGAATCTTGCTGGTGTCGAAACCGCCGACACGCCAAGGGGAACCTGGGTCACGGAGCATGCGCTTGACGTGGTTTCGACCTGTGTTGACGTTCGCGTGCGAATTCTTGCTACCGAGTCACGTCCGTTTAGACACTGGACGCCGGTCCATGTACATGCCGGCGCAAGCTCGTTTACGGGTCGTGTTGCTCTGTATGACCTGCGCACCGTTGATGCGGGCGGTAGCGGGTACGGACAGCTGGTGCTGGACTCACCCGCGCACCTCCTGTTTGGTGACCGATTTGTTTTAAGAGATCAGAGTGCCAGCAGAACAATAGGTGGCGGTCACGTTATTGATCCGTTCGCCAGTCGACACCGAGCCTTCAGGCGTGACCGTGCCGGCGTACTGGTCGGTCTCGACGACCCTGACCCATTGACGGCACTTGATCAGGCGCTCGTCAAATCACCTGCGGGGATCGACGAGAATTTGTTTCGCCAGGCTCGCAACCTGACCAGCGAGAAAATGCAGGCGATCGTAGAACAGTCTCGCGCCGCAAGAGTGACTGATGCGGCGGGCGAGGTGAAACTTGTCGATCGCGCTTCTCTCGAGTCGATGTCGGGCACCATTCTTGGAGCCCTGCAGCAATTTCATACCGAGGAGCCGGGCGCCACGGGGCTTGATCCTGAAGGTTTATACAAAATGACCGCGGCGTCAGGGCCGCTTTTTGATTCAGCCCTGGCCGAGTTGCTGAATTCGGGTCGGGTTGCGCGCGATGGCGTACGACTTAAGTTGCCTGATCACGAAGCGCGGCTTTCAGAAGATGAACAGAAGTTGCTGGATTCGATCCAGGAGCTGGTTACCGCTGACATGATCAAGCCGCCACCCCTGTCTGAGCTGGCGACGGCGCTTGGCATCGACAGGCCTGAGTTATCGACCAGGGTCAGCACCCTCGCACGGGCGGGTCACATCATTCGCGTTGCCGAGAACCGGATTTTTCATCCCGATGCCCTCGACACCCTTGCTGATATGGCGCGTGAGCTTGCCAGCGAGCACGGTAAGCACGGGTTTGACGCCAAATCATTTCGAGACAAAACCGGAATTGGCCGCAACATTTCAATCGATGTGCTCGAGTACTTTGACAGTGCAGGGTTGACTCGTCGGCTCGCCGATCGGCGCACATTCAGGAACTAACGGCTGGCCTCTGTCGGCGCAGGCAGCTAGTCTTGATTGAAACCACCCGCTGATTCGCTTTCATGCCTGACCGGATCAGCGCAGTTGCCCGCCACGGGTTGAGAGATATGGAAAACGCAGCCCAGATAGTCCATGGACAGACCACCGGCTGGCTCGGATCACCGCTGGTTGAAGTGGCTGGGACCCAGCTGACGGCGTTCATGCTCGTTCGCACGATGCTCATCGTCGTGCTCGTCTGGGTCGCTGTTCGTCTTGTTCGTCGCAGTCTGGATCGAGCGAGCAACGAGCGGCCTGAAATTACGCGATCTGGCGCGTGGGTTCTGGGCAAGCTTGCAAAGTGGCTGCTGCTGCTTGTCGGCGCCTATCTTGTCCTGACCTCTCTTGGCATCGATCTGACACGGGCAACACTCATCATGAGTGCGCTGACGGTAGGCATCGGTTTTGGCTTACAGAATATCGTCAACAACTTCGTAAGCGGAATAATCCTGATGTTCGAACGCTCAGTCCGCGTTGGAGACTGGGTGGAGGTCGGAACCACTCGCGGGATCGTGAAACAAATGAATATCCGCTCGACGATTGTCTCCACCTTTGATCGTGCAGAAGTGATTGTTCCCAACTCCGACCTGATCTCGGGGCACGTTACCAACTGGACACTGCTCGACAGTACCGGGCGTATCGTTGTGACGTTTGAAGTTGTGCCCGGTCCTGACCCGGACCAGGTGTGTGAGTTGCTCGTTGATTGTGCGCGGCAACACGAGATCGTTTGCAAGGGACCGGAACCCGCGGGGCCGGTCGCTCGCGTCTCCGATATCGGGGTGCGCGGAATCGCGTTTACGCTGCAGTGTTTTGTCGCGGACGTAATGACCTCGTCGCGAGTTCGGGGCGAGTTGATCACGTCGGTGACCCGGCGATTCTCGGATGAGGGGATTGATCTGGCACTGGCGTCGCGTGCGAGCCCGGTAACTGACTAACGGCTCGATCTGTCGGTATTTCCCGGTTACGCGGCATTCTGTCGAGACTGGCCGAATTGCCAATCGGGACTAAACTTGAAGAACCACCCGAGCCCAACAACGAGCTTTCAGACTTTTGAGCGAAACTCCGTCATCACAAAACAATCCACCGAAGTCCTTTACTCGGTCGAAAACTGAACGCCGACAGGATACGTTTGGTTCGTTTCTGGGGCAGTTCTATCGCGGGCGACGACGCGGTGAACGCCGTGATGATGCGGACGCACCGACGTATTACGTTGATCTGCACGAGCCCTGGTTGCTGGTGTCCGTGGTCCTGGTGCTGGTTCTGTGTGTCATGGATACGTACAACACGCTGACATTGCTTGAGCATGGTGGGGAAGAACTCAACCCCGTCATGAGAGTACTGATCGAGTACAACGTATGGGTGTTTTTTATTGCCAAATACGTTGTCACTGCATTGGGTCTACTCGTGCTTGTCATGCACAAGCATTTTTCGTTTCTCAAAATGATCAAGACACACTGGCTGGTCGCGGCATGTCTCGTGGGCTATACGATCCTGATTATTTATGAGTTTGTGCTCCTCTCGCGGATTGAATAGCGGAACTGTCTGCTCGATCCCCGGGCTGTGTCTGGCATGATTCCGCCATGCATCAAAGAAAATTCCCGGCTGTGTTCATGCGCGGCGGTTCGAGCAAAGGTGTCTTTTTCCACGGGCGTGACATCCCGTTAGAAAATGACGAACGCGATCGACTGTTTCTCGCAGCGATCGGCAGCCCAGATCCCTATGGACGTCAGCTCGACGGAATGGGGGGTGGCATCTCCTCACTTTCCAAAGTCGTCGTGATTGATCCAGCCGATCGGCCGGACGCTGACGTCAACTACACGTTTGCGCAAATTGGCGTGAAAGATCCAGTGGTGGACTATGGTTCAACCTGCGGCAATCTGTCGTCTGCCGTGGGGCCGTTCGCGATCGATGAGTCACTGATGTCCGTCAGCGATGGCGAAGCACTGGTACGAATCTTCAACACCAATACTTCGATCATGATCCACTCACGATTTCCTGTCAGCGCTGGCGGCGCGATGGTTGCCGGAGACTACTCGATGGCAGGTGTGTCCGGGTCCGGGGCACGCGTGCAGCTTGATTTTCTTGATCCCGGTGGATCCTTCACATCCGGTGTGTTGCCAACAGGAAATGTCGTCGACGTGATCAGCGTCGAGTCCTGCGGCGAACTCGAAGCAACGCTGATTGATGTCAGCAATCCGGCGATCTATGTCCGGGCGAGTGATCTCGGGATGTCGGGCACCGAGATGCCCGAAGAGATTGATGCCAACGTGGAGCTGATGGAAAAGCTTGATGCCTTCCGTCGCCAGGGTGCCGTAATGATGGGCCTTGCTGACACGCCGGAATCAGCCGGACCGACGAGCCCCCGAATTGCGATGGTCAGTGCGCCTGCCAGCTATGCCGCACTGGACGGCACAGCCGTTGCGGCCGCTGACATGAGCGTCTGTGTTCGTATGGTTTCAATGGGCAATCTTCATCGCGCGGTACCGCTCACGGGCTCGATGTCCCTTGCCGCCGCTTGTCTTGTCGAGGGCTCGATCCCCAACCAGCTTGCAGATGTGCGTGACGATGTACTGGTTGGACACCCTTCAGGAATTCTTGATGTCGGGGCAGACGTTGCCAGCACGGACGCCGGCTGGGTCGTTACAAGCACCCGCGTCTATCGTACGGCTCGACGTCTGATGGAAGGAAGCATACTGGTTCCCAACTAAAGACGGGACAGTGTTTCAGGGTGCCACTTGAGCAGGTGCTTCATCAGACGGTCAATCGAAAAATAAAGCGCTATTGCGAAGACGGCCAGTGTCAGCAGCGCTGCGAACATCAAATCGATCTGCATTCGGGCATTGGCATGAAGCATCAGATAGCCAAGCCCTTTTGATGAACCGACCCACTCACCCACAACAGCACCAATGGGGGCGACGGCCGCCGCGATGCGCAAACCGGACGCAAGAGCCGGGAGCGCTGCAGGGAGTCGGATATTGCGGATAACGGCTGAACGAGAGGCGCCCATGGTTCGGGCGAGGTCGATCCAACCCGAGTTGGTATGGCGCAAGCCGTCATAGCAAGCCGCCGTCACGGGAAAGAAAATTATCAAAACGGCCATCGCCACCTTGGAGCCCATCCCGTACCCGAGCCAAAGTACGAGCAGAGGCGCCAGAGCGAAAACAGGCAGTGCCTGACTTACCACAAGCACCGGCAGGAGCCAGCGTCTGGCAGGCGCAAAGCGTGTCATCACCAGGGCACTGGTAACCCCGAGGCACGTTCCTATTGCAAGGCCCAGCAGTATCTCGGCGAACGTGTAGAGCGCGTGTGATGCGATGAGTTCGGTGTTGTCGATCAGAGCAGAAACCACTCGACCCGGTCCCGGGAGAATGTATGGTGGCGTCTTCGCGATCCAGACGATTGCCTGCCAGATCCCGATCAGCACTGTCATGGTGATGATGACGCGAACGATCTTCATCCCGTTAACTGCTCGCCGGCGAGCGTCGCCAGCAGGTCACTGTGTAAATTGGTCGCGCTGACCGCTTGCGGCGTTCGTACCGGGTTTCCCGGAGGCCTGATAGCCTCGGACACCCGGGCAGGTCGGCCGTTCAGGACATAAAGTACGTGTCCGACGCGAAGCGCTTCCAGTGGATCATGGGTTACCAGAAGTGTCGTCTTGCCGGCCAGGAGTTCGGCGGAAAGTTCCTGCAGGCTGTGCCGGGTGATTGCGTCAACCTGCGCAAAGGGCTCGTCCATCAAAGTAACCGGGCGATCTTCCATCAGAGTACGCGCGAGCGCCGCTCGTTGACGCATCCCGCCAGAAAGCGAGTCGGGCAGGGCCCTCTCTGAATCCGCAAGTCCAACTTTCTCGATAAGCGCCATCGCGCGGTCGCGGCAGCTGTCGTCAACGTTGCCCCGCAGTCTTGCCCCGAGCATCACGTTGTCGAGGACGTCTAACCACGGGAGCAGCAAATCCTGCTGCGCCATCCAGGCTACGCGTTCTTTCAATGGCTCGCCGTCACTCGTGGTTATTTCTGCCCGGGCCTGGGCATTGTCAACAAGGTCGGCAATCAGCTTGATGAGGGTCGTTTTGCCGACACCGCTTGCGCCAAGCAAACAGGTCCACTGACCACCCGAAAGTTCGAAATCGAGATTGTCGAACAACAGGCGTCCGTCAAACTCAAGTGACGCATTCTTGATGTGGACGGACAGTGGCACTCAAATACTCCAGCTGGTTTCGCCGCGAGGCTCAGCCTTTGCGGGCGTTCAGAAAAGCCTGTGTCGACACGCTTGAGAATGCTATCGCCATCGCTCGGGCATTTTCATAGGAATCGTGAATGCGCTTTTCTATGTCGGATCCCGAGGCAAATCGCTCAAGAACTTTGACTGACTCTTCCCGGGCTGCATCAAGCACGTCGGTGGGAAACTGTCGCACGGTGACATTGTGCTTTTCTATGAGCGTCGGCAAGGCCTGGGCATTGCGCCAGGTTGTTTCTGCGAGACCGAAGGCATTTTCTGCCGCGCATGCGTTTTCAACTATGGCCTTCAGGTCCTCTGGCAGCGCGGCGAAAGATTCGCTGTTGATGAGGCATTCAGCTGATCCATTGGGCTCATGAAAACCGGGCCAGTAGTAGTAGGGGGCAACTTTATAAAAGCCGAACGCAAGATCGCTCCAGGGGCCGAGAAACTCTGCGCCATCGACCACACCACTTTTCAGCGAACTGAAAATTTCTCCCGGCGGAATACTCACCGGTGTGCCACCAAGACGTTTTAGAATTTCGCCGCCAAGGCCCGGGATCCGGTATTTCAGTCCCTTGATGTCATCAAGGTTCCGCAATTCCTTCTTGAACCAGCCGCCCATACCGGTGCCTGTGTTACCGGCCATCAGTGGTTTGACACCAAAGCCCGAATACAGCTCATCCCAGAGTTCCTGACCACCGCCATGCAGCACCCACGCCGAATGCTCGGAGGCCGTCATGCCAAACGGGACCGCTGTGAAGTAAGCTGCCGCCGGCATTTTCCCCTGCCAGAAAAACGAGGCTGTGTGCCCCATATCGGCGGTGTTGTTCGATACCGCGTCAAGTACCTGCAGCGGCGATACGAGTTCGCCGGCAGCGTAGAGTTTGATTGTCAGTCTGCCCGCGCTCATGGCGTTGATTCGATCAGCCAGCCGTTGTGCCGTCATGCCGACACCCGGGCTGTTCTTTGGCCATGACGTCACCATCTTCCACTGTATCGCGTCGCTGGCGAATGCCCGACTCGCGCCAAATGTGCCAGCGCCTGCGGTGGCAGCGCCCAGAAATTTTCGTCGATTAATGGATGCGGTCATATCTGACTCCATAAGGCATGGAAGTGGTGCACCGGGCCGTGTCCTTTGCCGACATTCAAAGAGTCGGCCCCGGCTATCGCCGTGTGGATATAGTCCGTGGCCGTTGCGGTCGCTTCGGACAGCGATACCCCTTTGGCTACCAGCGCAGCGATCGCGGACGAAAGAGTGCACCCGGTCCCGTGGGTGTTGGTCGTGTTGATTTTTTTGTGTTTAAAACGATAAAAGCCATTACCGTCGTAGAGGATGTCGGTGTTGGTGTCGCCCGTGAGGTGGCCACCCTTGACCAGCACGTTTGCTGCCCCAAGTTTGTAGATTGCCTCGGCCGCCTCCGCCATCTCGTCCTCGGTGGACGGTGCAGAAGTATCGAGCAACACGCCTGCCTCGGGTAGATTGGGCGTGACAACCATCGCTTTGGGAATAAGCCGGTCGCGAAGCGCGCTGATCGCGTCGTCCTGCAACAGTGCGTCGCCGCTCTTTGCGATCATCACCGGATCAAGAATGACTTTGTCCAGACTGTTTCTTTCCAGGCCGTCCGCGACAGCACCAATGATTTCTGCAGTGCCCAGCATGCCAATTTTTACGGCGTCGATATCGATGTCTTCGCTGACCGTGTCGATCTGGGTGGCAACAAACTCAATGGGTACGGGATGTATTGCGCGAACCTCTCGCGTGTTTTGCGCCGTGAGGGCGGTGATCACCGACGCGCCGTAGACGCCGAGGGCCGAAAACGTTTTCAGATCTGCCTGGATGCCGGCGCCGCCGCCGGAGTCGCTGCCAGCTATAGTCAGTGCGTTTGCGATCTTCATTTTGATTGTCTCCTTGCGAGGGACTCCTCAATTTTTGTACGAAGCTCTTTGGCGGCTACCGTCGGGTCCGCTTGCGCCGTTATGCTGGAAATGACCGCGATGCCGTCAACGCCGCAGTCCATGACGGGCCCCGCGGTCTTCGCGTCAATGCCGGCAATCGCCGTTATCGGCAAAGCGCAGAGCGCTCTTGTTTCAGCCGTCAGGCGAGTGAGGCCGTCAAGCCCAACGGGCGGGAGCGGGTTGTCTTTGCTCCGAGTTGCAAACACACCGCCTATGCTCAGATAGTCAAGAACGGCAATCGGAGCCTGTTCGATTTCGCTGGTTGAGCGGACCGTGAGTCCAATCAACTTTTCTTCGCCAAGTAACTTGCGTGCATCGCGCGGTGTGATGTCCTGCTGTCCGATATGAATGCCATCAACCTCGGCCGCGAGCGCGACATCAACGCGATCGTTGATGAGCACGCGCACGCCTGTACCCCGAAGCGCATCGCGAACGCTGCGAGCTGATTCGATAAATGCACCGGTGGCCATCGTTTTTTCGCGCAACTGAAACAGCGTTACGCCACCCTCAACTGCCTGACGAACGATTTTGTCCAGACCTCTTTGGTCGACATCGTCACTTCCAGCAACGAGATACAGTTTTGGGTCAAATGAAGGGCTACTCATGAAAACCTGACTCTTGATTGAATTTGTTCCGGGGTAAGGTTGCTCAGCGAATCCAGAAGTGTGAACTGCAGCGAACCCGGGCCGACCGCCTGTGCGGCGGCCAGTTCACCCGCGACTCCGAGCATCATCGTGGCGGCAACGGCAGCTTCCAGCGGGCTGTCGCTGACGGCCACGCAGGCACCGAGCAGTGCGCTGGCTGCACATCCAGTCGCTGTGACTTTGGCCATCATAGGATCACCGTTGCTTAACATGACCCGGTCGTCTGTTGACTGAATGACGTCGACGGCGCCGGACGTGACGCTCACCCAGTCGCCATGTGTGCCGAGTGCATCGTGTTCAGCCTGATTGCCGCGAACGATCGCGGGTGATTCTGTGAGCAGTTCGCGGGCGGTTGCCAGCCGGCCGGGCGATCTTTCGATGAAGACGGGATCAAGCACCCACGGGGTCTGCAGCTGATTGGCCGTCGCGATTGCCCGTCGCATGCCAGCCTCACGGCCGTCATCGAGAGTCCCAAGATTGACAACAAGCGCCTGCGCGGTTTTCACGAAGTCGATGACCTCGCTCGCCTGCCACGTCATCGACGGCACTGCGCCGATCGCCAGCAGCGCGTTGGCGCTGTAACTGACGGCGACCTCATTCGTAATGCAGTGGACCCTGGGTGCATCGTGGCGTACGCGTTCGAGCACGTCGGCCGCGACGTGCGTCCACCTTGAGTCGGCCGTGTCAGTATTGGGCAAAGTATCGTCCACGCAGTCGGTCGAATTAACGTTGAGAGATCGTGCAGACGATGGTGGCTGAATCTGTGCGTTGGGCAGTGCCGTGAAGCAAATGCTCTGGCACGCTGTCGGCAAGAGGGCTTCTCACGTTTGCTTTCACGCCAGTTGCCATGTGTTCAGCGACCCGAATCGCACATCTCAATTCCCTACGCCGGCATAATCCGGATCAGGTTCAACGGGTTCGCGACTCCAGGCGGACTGATGCTGGGTCAGTCGGCGGTTGTCGCGCATCTCAGCCCGAACTCACGGGCACCCCGTCAAGATGCATCTCGGCATTATACGGGATCAGGCCGTGCCGCGGCCCTTAAGATCCGTCCCGAACCGTCACTATTTCACCTGGAATGTCTAAATCTTTCGGCCGCGGTGAACTCAGGTCAGGTCCAGTCCCGATTGCCAGAAAGCTGACTCGAGCCGGGTGGCCTGTTTAAAGGTTGCCAGCAGGCTGTCAAATCGGGCCGGTGTGGCGCGAGTTTCAGCGAGTCGGTCAATCGTCGCAATCGCGCCAGTCATGATCCCGTTGTACTCGGTCCCCGAGTACATCTCGATCCAGTCGCGGTAGGGGTTTGCTGCAATGGAATCGCCTGCCTCGGCGAGCAACCGCTCACCGATTTCTCCATAGCCAATCACACAGGGTGCGAGTGCGACGTGCAG
>CALHMG010000111.1 GCA_938034705.1 uncultured Gammaproteobacteria bacterium | reverse complement strand
GAAGAAGTGGCGGGCGCGCGGGTAACAAGCGCCGCGACAACAAAACTGCGATTGAGCAGCTCCCGTGGATCGTGGCGGAAAACACTGATGTTCCAACCGAGCCGCTGTCGGAAGATCAGGTTCATTCTCTTCATGATGGTGCGATGCGCATTCTTGAAGAGATCGGCATTGAATTTCTGAACGACGAGGCTCGGGCGGTACTCAAAGCGGCAGGCTGCACCGTCCAGGACGGTTCGACGAATGTGCGCATGGATCGCGCGTTTGTGATGGAGTGTGTGAACAAAGCGCCGTCAGAATTTTCGATCACACCGCGCAATCCTGATCGTATTGTCCCTGTCGGCGGCAAGCACATGGCCTTTGTAAATGTTTCGAGCCCGCCGAACTGTTCAGATCTCGATAACGGTCGTCGCACCGGCACTCGAGAGGATTATCAGAAGTTCATCAAGCTGTCCCAGTACTTTAACTGCATCCATTTGCTGGGCGGCTATCCGGTAGAGCCGATGGATCTGCATCCCTCGATTCGTCACCTCGAGTGCCTGTATGACAAGCTGACTCTGGGAGACAAGGTCGTACACGCCTACAGTCTCGGCCGTGAACGTGTAGAGGACGTCATGGAGATGGTGCGTATCGCGGGTGGACTTACCCACGAAGAATTCGACGCCACGCCACGCATGTATACCAACATCAACTCGTCGTCACCCTTGAAGCACGACTTTCCGATGCTCGACGGGGCGATGCGACTGGCTCGACGCGGTCAGCCGGTGTTTGTTACGCCGTTTACGCTCTCGGGTGCCATGGCGCCGGTGACGATTGCAGGCGCCGTGATGCAGCAGACGGCTGAGGCACTCGCCGCTATTGCGTTACTGCAATGTGTAAATCCGGGCACACCGGTGGTATACGGTTGCTTCACGTCGAACGTCGACATGAAAACCGGCGCGCCCGCTTTTGGAACACCCGAATACATGCGCGCAACGCAGATCTCGGGTCAGATGGCGCGCTTTTATGATTTACCGATGCGTTCGTCCAACGCCTGCGCCACCAACTGCGTTGATTCGCAGTCGGCATGGGAGAGTGCGTTTTCGCTCTGGGCGTGTGTCTCGTCTCGCACGAATGTTGTCTATCATGCAGCCGGGTGGCTCGAGGGTGGGTTGTGCGCAAGCTTCGAGAAATTTGTAATCGACTGCGAAACGCTTCAGCAGATCACTCACTACATGAAGCCTGTTCCCGCGGAATCTGATGATCTGGCGTTCGATGCGATCAAGGAGGTTGGCCCTGACGGCCACTTCTTCGGTACTGATCACACGCAGGCGCGATACGAAACGGCGTTTTATTCACCGTTTCTGAGCGACTGGAGCAATTTCGAGAACTGGGAAGATCGCGGCAGCGTGACCACACCACAGCGTGCGAACAAAATTTTCAAGGATATTCTCGAAGAGTTCGAAGCGCCCGCCATGGACCCGGCGATCCGCGAAGAACTCAGAGAGTTTGTCGAACGACGCACCGTCGAAGGCGGCGCACCGACGGATTTTTAGTGCCTATCTGAGTCGGCTTACGGTTTTGTGTCTGAAGCACTTCAGCGCGTGGTCGTTGACCATGCCGGTCGCCTGCATGAATGCATATACGATCGTCGGGCCGACAAATCTGAAACCGCGCTTTTTCAGATCTTTGGACAGGGCCGTGGAGATTTCGGTTTTCGCCGGGTAGTCGCCATGGGTCTTGATTTTTGACTGTAACGGTTTGCCGTCGACAAATCCCCAGAGATACGCATCAAAGCTGCCTTCCTCCTTGATGAGTTTCTTCAGGGCTCGTGCATTGTCGACGGTGGATTCAATCTTCAGGCGATTGCGAACGATCCCGGCGTCATTCATCAGCTTTTCTTTTTTGGCGGGCGTGAATCGCGCAACTTTTTCGATCTCGAAATTGGCGAACGCCTTACGATAGTTGTCGCGTTTCGCGAGAATCGTGCTCCACGACAGGCCAGCCTGAGCGCCCTCGAGCGTCAGGCACTCAAACAGTTCTCGATCATCGTGAACGGGTACACCCCATTCGGTATCGTGGTAGGCAAGGTACTGTTCGTTATTGCCAACCCAGGGGCAGCGAACTTTGTCTTTTGTTTTTGCCACGGTTGTTTGCTCGGGTGTTTGACAGTGATTTGCGGAAAATCCGCCCGTAAGCGACTAATATTAAGGAATTGTAACGTATCAGGTCTTGATCACGTCAGGGTCTGACCGCACATTCACGCGTATCTCTACACTCAACAGGAATCGCCCTATGTTGCGCATGGCTTTATTTTTTGGCACGAACCTGCTCGTTGTGTTTGTCCTGTCCGGCATTCTCAACATCTTTTTTCCTGGACTCGGTCGATCCGGTATCGCCAGCATGGTAATCATGTCTTTCGCTATCGGCATGGTCGGATCCTTCATCTCGCTGGCGATGTCCAAAAGCACGGCCAAGCGGGCTATGGGTGTGCAGATTATCGAAACGCCGTCCAACGACACGGAGCGGTGGCTGGTAGAAACGGTCGCACGCCAGGCGGAGGCGGCCGGCATCGGCATGCCTGAAGTCGGAATTTTCAACGAGCCGTCGCCCAATGCTTTCGCTACAGGCATGAAAAAGAACGACGCGCTGGTTGCGGTATCGACCGGATTGCTTAACAGCATGAACAAGGATGAAGTCGAAGCGGTGCTGGGTCACGAAGTCGCGCACGTTGCGAACGGCGACATGATCACGATGGCCCTTATTCAGGGAGTCGTAAATACTTTCGTGCTGGTGGCCGCACGTCTGCTGGCATCCGTGCTGGGTCGCAATAACCGCATGGGCTACATGATGGGCTACTACGGTGGCCAGATGGTTTTCGGATTCCTTGCGACGCTACTCGTAAAGTGGTTCAGCCGTCGGCGCGAGTTTCGAGCTGACGTTGGCGGGGCCGAACTCGCCGGCAGTGGTGCGATGATTGGTGCCCTGGAGAAACTGAAAGGGGACTCGTCTCCCGAGATGCCTGAGCAGATGGCCGCTTTCGGTATTTCCGGGAAATTCGGTACCGGACTCAAAGCGTTGATGAGCACGCACCCCCAGCTCGATGATCGAATTCAGGCGCTGCGTGAGGCGCAGTCCGCCTGACCTCCGATAAAGGTTGCTGAAATTTCAGACCCGGTCTGCATCACCGATGGCAGGCCGGGTCTTTCTGTTTGGGCCCTGATAAACTGTCGGCATGGGAACACTATCGGAATCAGGAAGTCCGATCCGGGTCGCCGTTATCGGCGTCGGATACCTCGGGGCGATCCACGCCAAAATCTACGACCGGCTTGAAACTGCCACGCTGGTGGGAGTCTGCGATACCAATCCGGAAGCATCGGCGAAGATTGCATCGCAGTATGGTTGTGAAGCGTGGACCAATCCGCGCGATGCCATCGGTAAAATCGATGCGGTGAGTATTGTTGTACCCACCAGCCTGCATGCCGACGTGGCTCAGCCATTTCTGGATGCCGGAATTCACATGCTGCTTGAGAAACCGGTTGCGAGTTCCGTGCCGGATGCGGAGAAAATCGTAAGTCTCAGTCAACGGTCGGGCGCAATACTGCAGATCGGACACCTCGAGAGATTCAACGGCGGGGTGATGGAACTTGCGCGGCGTGCATCGAATCCGAGATTTATCGAAGCGCATCGACTGAGCACCTTTGTTGACCGGGCTACGGACGTTGACGTTGTGACCGATCTGATGATTCACGACATCGATATTTGTTTGACGCTGGTTAACTCCGAGCTGGAAAATCTTTCGGCTGTTGGGTCGCCTGTGGTGACGGACCACGTAGACATTGCCAATGCGCGTCTCGAGTTTGCCAACGGCGCGGTGGCCAATGTGACCGCCAGTCGCGTATCCAACAAAAAATTTCGGCGGATACGTGTCTTTGGCGAAAAGAGCTACCACGCGCTGGACTTCACGGCGCAAAAACTCGACATCATGACGACCTCGGACAAACTTCCGGATCAGAAATTTGCTGACATAAGTACCGACGCTATCGAAGTCGAATCAACACCACCACTCGACGCTGAGCTTGCGCATTTTGTCGATACCGTTCGCACGGGTGGGACGCCACTTGTCACCGGCCGCGACGGGGTAGAGGCACTGAAGGTTGCTGAGCGCGTTGTTGAAAAAATCGAACAGAGCATGCGTCGCGGCAAGTCCGCGAGCGGTTCCGGGTCACCCGGCTGACTTGATTCCCAAAGCGGGCAGCAGCAGTTCTGCGGCTTGATCAAAAGAGCTGTACCCCACCTGGAAAGCGTCGAGCTTTCGAGTGAGTCGGGAAACTTCCCCAAAGCCATGGCCCTCCAGATTGCGCGCGTTAACCAGCGTTTCCATAAGGGAAAGGCCGGAACGGGCTGGCGTGACGGGCGTCAGATGCGGCTCAGCGTCGGCACTGTATTTCGGATAAACCACGTGGGTCAGTTCAGGGGTGTGATAACGAAACGGCTCGCCCAGCTGGCGATGGGGAACCAGCGAAGCCCAGGAACCATGCAGACACTCCTCGCTGCGAGCATCGACGCCGAACTCGTTCTTGATCAAATCAAATGACGGCGTCTTGAAGTTCAGGGGACGCGTAAAGGGCACCAGGGTCTGTGTGCCAGTCGGGATATGAACGAGTTCGTCTGTCAGATAGGCGAAGCCCTGAGTGAGTAACCAACCCGTCAGGGTCGTCTTGCCTGAACCACTGTTTGCCGGCAACGCGACAGTGATGCCGTGCCCGTGCAGCGCGGCCGCGTGAAAGACGAGCCCGCTGTCGCAGACGTCGCAGAGGTGATAGATGGTTTCGCCAACCAGATGGTTCGCGAGATCCCCCGAGAGCGTGCCGGAGTAAAGGACTTTGCCGTCACACTCGAGCTGTGGGACGTCATCCGGGGCAGAAATCCTGAACGTGGCGTGGGCTGGCGCGGCATCGGTGACCGGAATGTCACCGAATATCTGCTCACACATCGAAAGCGCAAAGTCGGCGTCACAGAGAATTCGGACGCGCCGACCGGCGAACGTCACCTCATAATAATCTGGCGTATCAATAGCGCGTATGCCTCGATCGAGAATTACTCGAACCGCAGGCGCGCGCTGTCTTGAACATCGATCGGGTGTTCAGGTCAGTTGACCGTCATCGCGCCGTTGTCGACGAAGTTGGTCACGGCAGCTTCGACATCTCCTCGAATCTGGCCGGACGCTTCCGGATAGCTGTCCTCCAGTAACGAAACGATCTCGTCGATCGAACGTTGACCATCGCACAGAGTCCAGATCATGGAGGCAGTGTCGTTGAGATAGACGGTGCGTGTTTCGCCGATGTGGTACAGAAGGGTTTCGCCATCAATATATTCGATGCGGAACTGACTGTTGGGATTCGGTGTGCCTTTCATGTGCCAGACCTTTGGATTCGCCTGAGGTTGGTTCGGTGGTTTCGATGTATATATCGAAACATCGGCGTAAACACAACTTCGATGCGCAGATGTCAGATATTGAGCGCAGCTTTGGCCCGACGTGACAGCCACCGGCCGACGCGCGGTGCGTGTTTTCCCCACCGAATGACGCTGTCGCCGCGCGATACCGCCTGGCCGTAATAGGCGTGAAGCCACCACGATGGCGGATTGATCAATTCGCCCAGTTTGGCAGACAGTGAGACGTCGTTGGTCAAAATGGTGCCGAGAGGCCGCATGCCAAAGCCGGGATGGCTTGGCCCGGGGCCGGCAGGAATCAGGGTCTCCAGACTCGCCGGCAGAGGGCTTACATAGTGCAGCAGCGACAGCCCGTTTGCCGCAAAGGGACGTTCGCGGGAAAAGCGGGCCCAGTCGATATCGTTCGCAAATCGGGTTGCGTAGCTGACAATGTCCGTGACGGAACCGATTCGCACTTCGTAGCCCGGTTCGAAAGCATGTCGGCACAGATGCGTGAGCATGTCGCCGTGGCCCATCGCCCGTGCCGTTACGCCGTCCAGTGAAAATTCCTGCGCGTTGCTTTCAACACGATCAAACGAAAGACTCTCGGGGTAGTCGCCTGACAGCGCGTCGGTGTGAATTTCGATCGTAACCTTCATGCCGTCGCGTTCGATACTGGCTTCGGGAAGGTGGTGATGGTTGCGCATGTAGCGACCTCCATCGAGCGCAAAGTCATGATCCTGGGAGATCGTGAATCCGATTTTGGCGAGTAGATTCTGTGCGTCCATCGCCTGAGCCCGGGGAACAAGCAGATCTATGTCGCGCATGGGCCGCAGCGCGTATTCCGGGTAGATCATGTGCGACAAGGCCATGCCCTTCAGAACGATGCACTCGATTCCGGCTGTGCCGAACTCTTCAAGAATCTGCTGGCAGCTGGCGGTCAACGTGGCGTTGGCGCGGCGATGGCGCACCGCCAGAGCGCCGAGCAGTCGTTTGCCATGTCGGATAACGTCGGCATCGACTTCACCCAGGTGTCGGTGCAGCAGAGGTCCCATGTTATGGGTCTCGGCGAGCCTCGCGACCGCGTCCCAATCCTCAATGGCGACGGCTGCATCCGCAATTCGGCCCAGTCTTTGGGCGTCCGGCGTCGCCAGCGCTGCAAGACGCAGCAGGGCCCGAGGTGCGTCGATCTCGTATCGGGCTTCAGATTTCGATTGTGATAACGACAAACTGGATCCGGGTAAGTGTCTGCGTGTGGTGCGCGAGCCGGGAGCTGGTGCCGAGGCTGGCGTATTATAGGCGCACTTTGAACCCTTAACGAATTATTCTCGACCATGCCGAGCTCAAGATCTGACGCCAGTAACATTGCCCCCTATGGAGACTGGCCAACGCCGCTGGACACCCGCGACGTATTCGCACGACCCGGCGCGCCGCAGTTTCCACAGTCGATAGACGGCGCGGTGTACTGGATTCAGTCGCTCCCCGATGAAGGAGGACGACTGGTGCTGGTTCGCCAGGCCGCTGACGGATCTCTCGATCGAATCACCCCGAAAGGTTTTAACGTAAGAACACGGGTGCACGAATACGGCGGGCGCTGCCATGTTTTGAGTCAGGACTCCTGCTGGTTTGTGAATTTCGAAGATCAGCGGCTTTATCGCCAGAAGCTCGATGGTGCGCAACCGATCCCGGCGACGCTTGAGTCGACATGGATGCTGGCGGATCTGTGTCTGCATCCGGACGGGCGGTGGCTTGTCGCTATCGGCGAGCGAAAAGTTGATTCGGGCGAAAACGAAAACGCGATTGTGGTGGTGGATACCGATTCATCGGTCGCCGAAATCACGCCAATTCAGACCGGCGCGGATTTTTACTGCACACCCGTCTTCTCGCCAACGGGGGACCGTCTCGCGTTTGTCTCCTGGGATCACCCGAATATGCCCTGGGACAACACCTCGTTGATGATGGGGAAGTTCGATGCGCAAAGCGGTGCGCTCGGTGACGTGAGCCTTGTCGATGGCGGCGTCGACGCCTGTATCTGTCAGCCGTTGTTTGGCCCGGCCGGTGAACTGGTGTATGTCAGAGACGGATCAGGGCCAACCCCGGCGAGCGATTACTGGAACATTTACAAGGCTGGTGACGAGGGCCCGGTTGCCATTACCGAGGATCTGCATGAGTACGGAGCACCGCACTGGGTCTTCGGCTATCGACGGCTGGCCGTCGCCAGTACCGGCAACATTCTCGGCGTCGCAACGGGTGCCCAAGGCGAGACGCTGGAACTTATCCGCGTCGATGGATCGAGAGTGTCTATCGGCGGTGAAACAGACTTCACTGACTTTGATCAACTGTCCGAAGAGGTCGCAAACGAGGTGCTGCTGGCGGCGCAAAGTGCCGCAACGAACCCGGGCGTTATCGCTGTAGACATGACAACCGGTGCCGTGCGCGAAATCGTTGGCGGCAGCACCTTGATTGATCGTGCACATGTCAGCATCGCAGCACCGTACGTTGCCTCGACTCGTGACGGGGAGCAGACGCACGCATGGCACTACCTCCCGCGTAACGCCGACTATGAAGGTCCCGCCGACGCGCTGCCGCCGTTGATGGTGCTGGTACACGGTGGGCCGACCGGTCGGGCGAGTGCCGCTTTTGATCCGTTGCGACAGTTCTGGACGACTCGTGGCTTCGCCGTGCTGGATATCAATCACCGTGGCAGCACCGGTTA
This sequence comes from uncultured Gammaproteobacteria bacterium, assembly GCA_938034705.1. Taxonomy (GTDB): domain Bacteria; phylum Pseudomonadota; class Gammaproteobacteria; order Arenicellales; family CALHMG01; genus CALHMG01. Next base: position 10,644 of record CALHMG010000111.1, on the reverse strand, counting down.
CGGTCGAACTTACCGTCAGGCTCTCAACGGCAGGTGGGGTGAACGCGACGTCGACGACATCGTCGATACGATTAACGCACTCGTCGCACAGAAGGGCGCCGACCCGACGCGCGTATTTATCAGAGGAGGCAGCGCCGGCGGATTTGCGGTTCTGGCGGCGCTGACTCGCTATCCCGATACGTTCGCGGCCGGTGCCTGCTACTACGGCATTGGTAATCTGGAAACGCTTGCGATGACGACTCACAAGTTTGAGTCCCGGTATGTCGATACCCTTCTGGGCCAGCCGTGGTCACCGGATCTTCAGGGCCGTACAGATTCGGTCTATTTCACGCGGTCTCCAATCCACAAGATGGGAGACGTCAGAGCGCCGATGATTCTGTTTCAGGGTACCGAGGACAAGGTTGTGCCCCCTGAAGTATCCAGAGAAGTTGTAGAGGTTCTGAAGTCGATGGGTGTAGAGCATCGTTACATTGAGTACGAAGGGGAGGGGCATGGCTTCAGAAAAGCCGAGAATCGGATCGACGCGCTCGAATCCGAGGCGGCGTTCTTTGCAAACGTGATGCGTGGCAAGTTAGGCTAGCGCTTTCGGTATCGATGGATTTACGCTGCCCGTTATGGCTACAGATGACGATCGCACATTAGCGCTTGCCGGTGTCTACCAGGCGAGCGTCCTCACGCAGGATCTGGCACGCCAGGGGCGCTGCGATGATGCGGTGCTGACCGCCAGTATCGACAGTCTCTTCACCTTCGATGCCTCATCGACTATCGGGGTGTACGGTAATATCGCGGCCCTCGGCTGCGGCCTGAAAGCGATTGTCAATCGCATGGCCACCCAGGCCGAAATTACAGACTTTGAGCTGAGCCGCTATGTCATGTCACTCACACAGCTCGCTGGCAGATTGCAGCGCGACAGTGACATGGCCCAGAAACTTTACGACGGAATCAGCAACCTGCCCGAAGCGGCGAGACGACGGGCGAACGCCGGCGACGCTAACGACAGTGAACTTGCCGATATCGCGCTGTGTCAGGGTCTCGCCGACGTGTACTCGACGACGATCAGCAAGATGTCGCCTCAGGTGATCGTGCACGGTGAGCATGGCCACCTCTCGGATACCGAAATTGTTGCCAAGGTCCGCGCGGTACTGCTCGCCGGGGTTCGCTCCGCATGGCTCTGGCATCAGCTCGGCGGACGAAAGTGGCATCTGATTCTGCAAAAGAATCGGTATATCGCCAGCGCTGCGAGTCAGCTTGCCGTAAACGGGATCAATTCCGGGCCCTGACAACCTTCGCAACGTTTGTGTCGGTATTGCAGGGTTTTGCCGACTTCGGGGAACGTTTGACGTCGGCAACAGGTCAAAAGGGGTGAAATCACGTCTGCACGGGCGCGGTATGGGTTGACGTTCGCCCGACCCAAAACCAGACTTTGTTTATTCACAGGTACCTGAGTTTCACCGGGGACGATCGAACGGGTTATGCACCTTCGTTCCCATGGGCCCGGGTCATCAGGCGCAATGTCGCCCCTGCATTCGTATCCGATCGAGCACACAGGCCGATTGCGTCATGACAACCATGGCGAGCGCACGCAGGGTGCAGGTGACGTACGTCGAGTTCTAAAGGATTTCAGGAGAACACCTTTCATGGGCAGTTTCATACTCGGATGTTTGGCTTGGCTGATTCTCATCACGGCATTTCTTGGTGCCGTTTCGATGTTCAGCGCACCACTTATTGTCTGGACCGCGGTCGCAGCCGGCATTCTGTTGCTTGCGGGGCTGATCGGAATCATGCCCGTAGTGCTCGGAGTCGTATTGTGGCTGCTCTTCGCCGTTGTCGCCGTCGTGCTCAACGTGCCGGGAATTCGTCAGAAACTTCTCAGCGGACCGCTGCTCGCTCGAGTTCGCAAGGTTCTGCCGCCGATCTCCGATACCGAGCGTGAGGCGATCGAAGCCGGCACGGTCTGGTGGGAAGCCGATCTGTTTCGCGGCAACCCTGACTGGTCGAAGCTTCAGGGTTTTGCCAAGCCGGAGCTGACTCAGGAAGAGCAGGAGTATCTCGACGGTCCCGTTGAAGAGCTCTGCGAGATGCTGGACGACTGGGAGATCACCCACGAGCTCAACGACATGCCTGAAAGTGTCTGGCGATTTCTTGGTGAAAAGCGTTTTTTCGGGCTCAACATTCCCAAACAGTATGACGGGTTGGGATTTTCAGCACTGGCGATGTCGGAAATCGTCATGAAGATCGGCAGTCGAAGTGGAACTGCCGGCGCAACCGTGATGGTTCCAAACTCCCTCGGTCCGGGCGAGCTGCTGGCGCACTACGGCACTGAAGACCAGAAGAATTACTACCTGCCGCGACTGGCTCGCGGTGAAGAAATCCCCTGCTTTGGTTTGACCGGACCCTGGGCCGGCTCTGACGCAGGCGCGATGATGGACGGCGGTGTAGTCGTTCGCGAAAAGATTGCCGGAAAGGACGTCATCGGATTTCGCGTGACCTGGGAAAAGCGTTACATCACGCTCGGTCCCATCGCGACGGTGCTGGGTCTCGCCTTCAAGGCCTATGACCCCGACGGCATTCTCGGCGACGAAAAAGAACTGGGTATCACCTGTGCACTGATACCCACGGACACCGAAGGTGTGTGGATTGGCAATCGCCACATGCCGCTTAACATCGCATTCCAGAACGGTCCGAACCGAGGCGAAGAAGTGTTTGTGCCCATGGACTGGGTTATTGGCGGTCAGGAGCAGGTAGGCCGGGGCTGGCGCATGCTGATGGAATCCCTGGCCGCAGGTCGGGGCATTATGCTTCCGGCATCAGGCGTCACAGCCGCAAAGCTCGCGGCGCGAACAACCGGCGCTTACTCAAGAGTTCGCGAACAGTTCAACGTCCCTATCGGCAAGTTCGAAGGTGTTGAGGAAGCGCTGGCTCGCATCGGTGGTCTGACGTACCTGATGGAGGGTGCTCGACTGCTGACCTGTGCGGGACTGCTTGCCGGCGAAAAGCCGTCGGTGGTGTCGGCAATCGTAAAGCAGCAGCTGACCGACCGGGCGCGCGAAGTTACCAACGATGCGATGGATATTCACGGCGGTCGTGGCATCTGCCTTGGTCCGAACAACTACATGGGCAGGATTTACCAGCAGATACCTGTCGGCATCACCGTCGAAGGTGCAAACATACTGACGCGCAGTCTGATCACTTTTGGTCAGGGTGCCATGCGTTGTCATCCGTATCTGTTACAGGAGGTCAGCGCCGCGCAGGACTCGAGCGACAAGGCGACAGAAAATTTTGATGGAATTCTGATGTCGCATCTCGGGTACGCGTTTTCAAACGCCGCGAGATCATTTTTCCATGGGATCACGCTGGGGTTCTTTGCCAAAACGCCTGGGGACGACACAACACGCGGTTACTACCGTCGACTGAGCGTGCAGTCTGCCTCGTTCTCGTTTCTGGCTGATGTCACATTGCTGATCCTCGGTGGCGCGCTTAAACGCCGTGAGAAACTTTCTGGCCGCTTCGCCGATGCGATGAGCTACATGTTCCTCGCCTCGGGGGCGCTCAAACATTTTGAGGACTGTGGATCGCCGGCGGAAGACAAACCGCTGCTGGACTGGGCCATGCAGCAGAGCACGTGGGAAATCGAACAGGCGCTTGACGGCATTTTGCGCAACTTTCCGGTTCCGTTTGTTGGCGGAGCGCTGCGCCTGATTGTGTTTCCGCTTGGCCGACGGCAGCGTCGGCCGGACGATCGCCTCGGACACCGCGTTGCCGAGCTGCTGATTGCGCCGGGCGCAGCCCGTGATCGACTGACTGCCGGGATATACGTGTCTGACGATCCCGACGACATCACAGGATGTCTGGAGTTCGCGCTCGACAAGGCTATCGCCACTGAAGATCTTCGCAAGAGACTTCGAAAAGCGGGTCTTTCGCAACGCGCTGACGAGTCCTTTGATGAATGGCTTGGGGCTCGAGTTGCCGCATCTGATATCACCGATGAAGAAGCATCAGAGCTCAGCGAGACCCACCGTCTCGTGCGCCGCGTGATCGACGTCGATGATTTCGACCCCGAAGAGGTCCGCGGAATCGGGGCAAAGCCTCTGTCCAAGGCTGTGGCCTGAATCGGGCGCCAACGCTCAAATTGCAACGACCACCTTCAGGGATCAAGGGGTTATGACAGGGAATAAAGTCTCAACAATCTATTCGCCCGACGTTCGAACGCAGGGTCTGGATCTGGATCTGATCGAGGCGGCGAAGGTCGAGTCGATAGCGCACATCTTCAAGGAACGGGTCACCCGGTCGCCGAAGAAAATTGCGGTCAAGGACTATGACTACTCCCGGGATGCGTGGCGCGACTACACGTGGCGGGAACTCGAAGTTGACGTCATAAGATGGCAGGCGGTGTTCAGACGTCACGGCCTGAAGCACGGAGATCGAGTCGCGATTCGGCTCAGGAACTGTCGACACTGGCTGTGCTTCGATCAGGCGGCGCTTGGATTGGGTCTCGTGGTCGTGCCGCTCTACACGGCCGATCGTGCAGACAACTGCGCCTATGTGTTGAGTCACTCTGAATCCCGCCTGGTGCTGGTCGAAAACACCGAGATGTGGAAAGACATGGCCGAGGTTCGAGACGAATTTGGCTGCGTTGAGAATATCCTGGTGCTGGAGTCCGAGGGGCTCGAATCCCCCGGACAGACCCCGGACGTCAAGAGCGTCGATAGCCTCTTTAACGAACTCGATCCTGTCGGCGATGACGGTGCGATGACGTGTGACGTGGATGACGCCAACACACTCGCCAGTATTGTCTACACCTCCGGCACCACCGGCCGTCCCAAGGGTGTGATGTTGTCCCATCGCAACATGATGGCCAACTGCGATAGCGGTACAGCAAGTTTTGCCGTGTATCCCACTGACGTGTTTCTGTCATTTTTGCCTCTGTCACATACGCTTGAGCGTACGGTGGGTTATTACGTGCCGGTGATGGCGGGTTCAATGATCGCCTACGCACGATCAATTCCGGATCTGCCGGACGATCTGAAAGAAATTCGGCCAACGATGCTGATTTCTGTTCCAAGAATTTTTGAACGCGTCTACGGAAAGATTCAGCAGGGCCTCGAAGCCAGCGCTTTCAGAAAAAAGCTGTTCAATCTCGCGGTTGATGTGGGCTGGGATCGATTCGAACATCTGCAGGGGCGGGGACCTAAAACTGCACGAATGATGCTGTGGCCGATCCTCGACAAACTGGTCAGCGGAAAACTGGCGGCCGGCCTCGGCGGCAGACTCCGCGGCGCGGTAAGTGGCGGGGCGCCATTGCCAAAAGCGGTTGGAGTAGCCTTTAACGCGCTCGGCATTCCGATTTATCAGGGCTACGGGTTGACCGAAACGAGCCCCAGCCTGTCCATCAACACGCCTACCCACAACATACCGTGGAGCATCGGGCTGCCGTTACACGGCGTCGAACTGAAGATAGGAGCAGAGGACGAACTTCTCGCTCGCGGTGAAAACGTGATGCTTGGCTACTGGCGTAACGAAGAGGCTACCGCCGAACTCATCGGTGACGACGGTTGGCTGCATACGGGTGACTGCGCTCGAGTTGATGAAAACGGTTTCTTTTTCATAACCGGTCGCATCAAGGACATCATTGTTCTATCCAACGGAGAGAAAGTGCCTCCCGCCGATATGGAAACCGCCATCGCGCGCGATGCGCTGTTTGAACAAATCATGATTGTCGGCGAAGGGCGATCATTTCTGTCTGTGATGGTCGTACTCAATCCGGAGATCTGGCAGCGGGTGGCGACTTCCATGGGGGTCTCGGCCGACGATTCCGCAGCGCTGAACAAGCCCGAGGTTCAAGAAGCGCTGCTGGCGCGGGTAAAAGCTCAGATCGCCGAGTTCCCGGGCTACGCGCGCATCCACAAGATCACGCCGATGCTTGAGCCATGGACGGTTGAAAACGGTCTCGCTACGCCGACTCTGAAGCTGAAGCGCCCGGCCATGCGTGAACGGTTTGTTGCCGAAATCGAGGCGATGTACGACGGGCACTGATGGCACGCCGAACGAAAAAAAGCCCGCTCAATGGCGGGCTTTTTTTGTGGGCAAAGGTGATGTTCAGAAATCACGTTTGAGCGTCGTAAAGAAACTCATTCTGTCTTCCACCTCGCTTGAGTGAAATGGTGAATCCTGAAACAGGAACCATGCTCCGATTTGTGTCTTGCTGCCGAGTGAGCGTTGATAGAAGAGTTCGAAATCAACCTCGGCATCGTCAGGAGCCATATCCCAGCCCACGCGTCGGGTGCCGACGTTGCCGAGACTGCTGCTGAACGGGATGTTGAGAACACCGGTTCCGCTGGAAACACGCAAAGGTCGTGAAACCGCTACTCCAAGCATGTCGGTTCGGTTGAATACACCTCGTCCGACCACACCAAGTCCCCACGCGTCTGAATTGATTTGCGATACGTCATCGAGTATCGCGTTGGGACTTTCGTCGACATCCGTGCGACCGGTCGACCAGGAACCGATCACTGATACGCGATCGTTGAGTTTGTAGCGTGCTGAAACACCCAGTGCCGTTGTTGACGCCTGATTGACACTGAACGGGCCTCCGGCGCTGCCGCCAAGAAGATTGCCGTCTTCAGTGGTGTGACTCAGCGACAGCGAAACGCGCGCATTGTCACCCAGGTTTACCCCGGTCTGGACGATCGCAGAGTCGCTGGTTCTGCCGTAACGATCGTCTTCATCAGTGGCTATCAGGCCAAGCTTGAGATCCACAGCCGGGTTCGCCTGAACGCCAAGGGCGACGACATCCGCCTGGGAGGTGAATCCAAGATAGGGGCTTGAGAAAACTTCGTCCCGGCGAAAGCTCACGTTGCCAACCTGGTCATCAGCACCGTGCCCCCAGCCGAGGGTGGTGTTGGTGTTGCGGCCAAGCGTCCAGCTGGTGGACGCGCCGGCCTGTCCGTTAAAGGACATGGACCAGTCGACCTCGTCGCGGTTGAGATCATCAGCATCAAGGTTCAGATGACCGAAGTTGTGATCGGTTCGATCGACAGACCAGCCGACCGATGCCGCAGTTTTCTCACCCAGCGCCATGCCTGTAGTCGAGTGGGTCATTCGCAAAGAGCGCATGACGTTATCGAGTTCGATGCCGTCGTCTCTCGGATTGATCAGGCCGGTAATGTCGGCGGTGTATCCGCGTCCATAGCCGTCGATAATCATGGTTTGCTTAAGTTCTTTTCTTTCCTTGAGTCGATCCCACGCGATTGCGCCACCGATAACGACAGCGGCAAGAACAATGGCGCCACCGGGACCTCCGCCGCCGCCACCACCTTGCAGTTCAAGGTCGCCCGACGGGGCCAGCGCGTTTCTGACGTTTATGGCGCCGTGACCATAGACGCTGTCGACACCGGGCGCGCCGAGATCGGTCGCCGTGTCTTTGAGAATACTGATCGCGTCCTTGCCGCTGAGTTCCGGGAAGGAGCCAAGCAGCAGTGCGAGAGCTCCGGAGGCGAATCCGGTAGCCCAGGAGGTGCCGCCGCTGGTTGTAAAGCCGCCGTTTTTGGTCGCCGAAGTGACGCCGTCGCCCGGCGCGACCACGTAATGATCGGCCTTGCCGCCAGCGCGGTTGGAGAATCCCGCAATTGCACCGGTGGGGGCGAGTGCGCCAACAATAAGTCCGTGGCCGCCCATTTCAGAGGCGTACTGCGCCGGATACAGTGGTCCGCCGCCGGCAATGTTGCCGGCAGGCATGACTACCGCCTTGCCGGCATCGGCGGCTGCACCCAGCGCGGCGCGAACCGCAGCGTTTTGTCCTGAGCCACCCGCAATCGGCACCGTTATGATTCTTGCGGCACTGTTGGTGGCCCAGTTGATGCCCTGGGCGATGACCGAAGGCTGTCCGACATTCGCGGCGTCGCGCACACGCACCGGAATCAGTCGCGCGTCATAGGCGACCCCGACGATTCCGGAACCATTTCGACTGCCGACGGCCAGAGCCGCGATGAAGGTGCCGTGCGATGAGCTGGTGGCATCCTGCGCCACGCTGTCACCATCAACAAAATCGATACCCGGGATTATTTTGCCCGCGAGATCGGGATGTCCTGCGGCAACGCCCGAGTCGACCAGAGCGATAACCGCGCCCCGGCCGGTGGCGCCGGCACCCCACGGGAACAGTGCGCCGACACTGGCGAGTCCCCAGTTGCGTCCGTATTCGTCGAATGGTGCAGCCTGCGCGGAGGCCTTCTCTATATGTGCACCCTGCAGGGCGACAATCGTCAGAGCGGCGGCAGCGATTTGCCGAACGGTAGAGCCGGCGACCCCAAATCGCCGATCTTTAAACACAACGCACATAGGAAATCCTTTCCATTTGTCTCAGTTCTCTTGATAAAGATACACCATGGTGCGAATTTTTCAGTGCCGGCGTCCGGTCGTTCGATGCTGGAAATCAACGGAATCAGCGCTACACTGCGCTGCACTCGAGGCCCGCAACGATCCTCGCGGGCTGGCGATCTCTTTAGTATGCGATGCGCTTTCGAACCGTCCGACTTTATGCTTAATGCCACTAATCAGGAGCACTATCTTGTCTACTGTATCTGTTACCACCGATGGCCCGATCGCAACGATTTTATTGAACCGGCCGGACGCCATGAACACGCTTAATCGTGAACTCGCCAAAGATCTGCGCGGGGCGATCGAGTCGGTGGCCGATGACAATGATGTTCGAGTGGTTGTCCTTCGGGGCAGCGGGCCGGCGTTCATGGCGGGTGGCGACATCAAGTTTTTCAATGACACGCTTGCCAATGGTGGTGCCGCGAATCTGTCGGGTCTGTTCGATGATGTACATGACATCATCCGTAAACTTCGCGCGCTTGAAAAACCTGTGGTTGCGGCAGTGCACGGGTCGGCAGCGGGCTACGGCCTCAGTCTGATGGCGTCGTGTGACATGGCGATCGTCAGCGAGTCCACCAAATTTACTTTGGCATATCGTCACCTTGGGGTGTCCCCGGACGGGGGCAGCACCTGGTTCCTGCCGCGGATCATTGGCGTTCGCAAAACCATGGAGCTGGCACTTCTCGGGGATCGCTTTGATGCCGCCCAAGCGCTTGAGATGGGCTTGGTAAATCGCGTGGTCCCGGATTCAGAGTTCGATGAGCAGGTCGCAAAGCTTGCCGGAAAAATTGCGTCAGGACCGCCGGCTGCACTCGCGCGGACCAAAGCACTGGTTTACGGATCAATGGAAAGCGACATGAGCACGCAGCTTGATCGTGAGCAGGAGAGCTTTTTGCTCTGCGCAGACACGGACGAATTCAGAGAAGGCGTCGCGGCGTTTCTCGACAAGCGCCGGCCGGACTTCTAGCTTTCGCAACGCGTCGATCGCTCGACGTTGTGCAGCACACGTCGATACCACCAGGCCAGAGTGATACCGCGAAACGCCGTAAAGATGGTGAACGCAAACCACAGGCCGTGGTTGCCGAATCGAGGAACCAGCGTCCAGCTGGCGATTGCAAATACAGCCATGGAGATCAGCATGCCGTTACGCATTTCTGCGGTGTGCGTGGCTCCGATGAAAATCCCGTCGAACTGATAACTCCATACCGCAACAACCGGCGCAAGCAGAACCCAGGGCATGAATTCGCGTGCGCGCATCTGCACCGATTCATTGGTGGTCATCATCGTTATGAACCAGTCGCCCGCGAGAAAATACACTCCAATGTAGAGTGCAGCCATGGCCACCGCCCACTGCGTCGTGATTCTCACGGCTGACCTGAAGTGACGTACAGAGCGTTTGCCGTAGGCCTCCCCGACAAGTGCTTCCGCCGCATGTGCAAACCCGTCCAGTCCATAGGCGAGTACGTGAATCAGATGAATCAGAATTGCATTCGCCGCGAGCGTCGTGTTGCCAAGCGCTGTCGCCTGTGCGGTAAACCACGAGTGCGTGAAGATAATGCTGAGGTTGCGAACTATGAGATTCGAATTGACGTCGACAAGCTGACGAAGTCTTGTGCGGTCAAGGACAGTTGCGATCGACAGCGTAAGTGGATTAACGCTGATATTTTTGAGCAACAGCACCAGACCAAGAGCGAGTGCAAGATATTCACTGATAACGGTGGCCCAGCCGACACCGTCAACGTCATATCCAAGGCCTGTCACAAAAATCAGATCCAGCCCGACGTTGGACAGATTCATTGTGAGCGCGATCACGAGTGCATCACGGGTCCGCTGAATGCCAATAAGCACACCCAGAACCACATACGTCAGCAACACGGCCGGCGCGCTGAGAATTCGGATTTCGTAATAGCGTGCCGTTAGAGCCTCCGTTCTGGCGCTTCCCTTGAGCAGGCTCAGTGCCAGATCCAGCAGCGGTGTCTGGAGTATGAGAATCCCGGCGCTGATGACGGCGGCGAGCACGAACCCGCGCATGATGATGGCGCTGACCTCGCGTGGGTTACTGGCGCCGTGAGCCTGGGCCGCGAGACCCGTAGAGCCCATGCGCAAAAAACCGAAACCCCAATACACGAAGGAGAAAATCAGCGCGCCAAGCGCAATAGCGCCGATATAGGCGGGATCCGCCAGTCGACCCATCACGGCGGTATCGACGATACCCACGAGTGGTACCGACAGATTAGAGATCATGATGGGTACCGCGAGGGCCCAGACGCG
>CALHMG010000110.1 GCA_938034705.1 uncultured Gammaproteobacteria bacterium | reverse complement strand
ATCATGCGGGTGCTTGAAAGCGGCGCCACGGCCGCACTGTCGGCGATCGGTGAGGCCAGCAGCATTGAGCCCGAACTGGTGGTCACCATCGGACAACCGCTCAAGGGCCCCGACATCACGCCAGCGCAGGCACGGGCGGCGACGGCCAGTATCGCGGCCGGCATGGAGGTCAATCAGAATCGTATTCCCCGGCATGAGGATTTTCCCTTGCTGGTCGCCGACAATCTCACGCAATGGGCGATTGTCGAAGGTGCCCCGGTACCCGTCCCGGCAGAGTTTGAGTCTGCGCAATTACAGGTCGTCATGTCGTGTAACAACAAAGTCATGATGGACGTTGTCGGTGATTCCGATGTGATTGACGATCATTTTTATTCGGTCGCAACTCTGGCGAACGTACTCTCGACACGCGGCCTGTCGCTTGAAGCCGGTCAGAAAGTGATAACGGGATCCTTCTGCAGGTATCCCGTTGAGCCCGGTCAACAATGGCACGCCACCTTCAACGGCATCGGTGACGTCAGTTTTAATATCACCTGACGACAGAGGAACATGAGATGACCACAGCCCACTACCCGAAGAACTTTGCAACGGTCAAAGGACATCAGATGGCGTTTGTAGACGAAGGCCAGGGGGAGTGCTTTCTCTTCATTCATGGAAACCCGACGTCTTCATACCTGTGGCGGGACGTAATCCGTGAAGTCATCGACAGTGGCAGGTGCGTTGCGCCGGACCTGATTGGCATGGGTGATTCAGAACGGCTCGCCGACCCCGGGCCTGATCGATATACCTTTGCCGAACACAGCGCGTTTCTCGACGCTTTTATTGAAGCCGTGCTTCCCGATGAACCCGTATGGCTCGTCATCCACGACTGGGGCTCTGCTCTCGGATTCGACTGGGCGCGACGTCACCCCGATCGGGTCAAGGGGATTGCCTACATGGAAGCGGTTGTCATGCCGCTGAACTGGAGCGACTGGCCCAAGGCCGCGACAGAAATCTTTCAGGGTTTTCGCTCGCCCAATGGCGAGTCTCTTGTGCTTGAAAAAAACATGTTTATCGAAGGTGTGCTGCCGATGTCCATCATTCGTAAACTCGACGACGCCGAGATGAACGAATACCGACGCCCGTTTGTGGACGGTGGTGAGACCCGGCGCCCGATGCTGACCTGGCCACGACAGATCCCAATCGAGAATGAACCGGAAGACGTTGTTGAAATCGTGAAGGCCTATGGCGAGTGGCTATCGGCAACCGATATTCCCAAACTGTTCGTAAACGCTGACCCGGGCGCGATACTGCGAGGACGTCAACGCGAATACTGTCGCAGCTGGCCCAATCAGACCGAAGTCACGGTCGAGGGGATCCACTTTATTCAGGAAGACTCAGGATCCACGATTGGTAAAGCGATCAAACACTGGGTCGGTCAGAACCCGTCAGCCTGAGCTGCGAGTTTCGCGCCAGCCGATAAATACGCCACTTGCGACAATCAGCGCAATTCCGGCCCAGGTATAAACGCTCGGCACTTCGGCGAAAAACAGATAGCCGAGCAAAACGGTAACCACCACCTGGAGGTAAGCGAGAGAAACGATCTGACTGGCCTCGGCGTATCGATACGCAAGAATTATAAGCCAGTGAACGGTCGCGCCGAGCATGCCGATCGCGAGCATGATCAACCCGGCAGACAAGTCTGGAGTCACCCAGTGGACAAACAACGTCGTCGACAGCAGTAACGCCGAGACGAGCGCCGGGAACAGGAGCATCACCAGTGTCGGGGCGGTACCACGCAGTTTGCGTGTGGTGATGATGTATCCGGCAGTTAAAAACGCCGCGACGACGCTGAACGGGACGCCCGGATTGAGTTCGGCAAAACCCGGCCTGATAACCAGCAGGATTCCAGCGAAGCCGGTTGCGACCGCCCCCCAGCGATAGACTCCGATTCGTTCGCCAAGAAACACAGGCGACAGCATGGTCACCAGAAAAGGAAACAGAAATATCAGTGCAACGGCATCTGCCAGGGGCATGAACCGCATCGAAAAAACATAACAGGCGGTAGCCACTCCAAAGCAAAACCCGCGCAATAATTGCAAAGGCAGGTGTGCCGGCCTCAGCGCACCTGTGCCGTAGCGCGCAAGCGCGAACGGCAGCAGCACGAGCGCGTGAACCGCGTTACGAGCCCAGGTGATTTGCCATGACGGATAGTCGGCAACAAGAAACTTGGACAGCGCATCCATGAAGGGCAACAGCGTCATTGCGCACACCATCAGTCCTATGCCTTTCATAGCCGGACTGAGAGGCCCCGTGAGACGTGCTATCACCCGGTAGTCACCGGCGCATCGCTGTGACGGAAGCCTTGCGGATCTCTGTGTTCGAGTTCAGGGCCTGAGCATCCGGGCTTCGCGTGCCGCAATGGCCTGGGCCCGTTCCAGCGTTCGGCGGGCACGCTGAGCCACCGGCACGTCAATCATCCAACCGTCGACGGTAATCGCACCAATGCCGCGGTCAAGCGCTTCGTCGTATGCCTCGACGATACGCCGCGCTTCGTTCACCTCGATTTCCGATGGCGCAAACGCCTCGTTCAGAATCGGAACGTTGCTCGGATGAATGCAGGCTGCGCCATCAAAGCCAAATCGTCGGGCGGTGACGGCCACGTCGCGAACTGCATCAAGGTCCTTGTAGTCGGCGACCGTGCCCATCAGACCGATCGGGCTCAGACCTGCCGCACGCGCGGCGTAGAGCACCAGCTGTTTGGGAAGTGCAAGCGTGTCCGGCCCGGGTTCAGACCCCACCGATGCCGCGAAATCTTCTCCGCCAAGCCCCATCGCAACCATACGGTCATGCGCCCTGGCAATCTCGTCCAGTCGGAAGATCGCTGCCGGCGTTTCGGCAAGGACAACCAGTCTGATCGCCCCGCTCTCAAGACCGCGCTCGGCTTCCAGAGCTTCGATCTTTTCAACCCGCTCGTGCACGGCTTGCGCTGACTCGACTTTAGTAAGCAAGATGGCATCGACACCTGGCACGACCGCAGCGTCGAGATCCGCAGGCCAGTCATCGAATGTGGAGTTGATACGCACGAGCACATCAGCGCCGCCACTACGCACCGCCAGAGCCGACTCTGCAACCATGGATCGAGCGACATCGCGCTGTGTCGCAGGAACGCTATCCTCAAAATCGATAATGACGGCATCCGCACCGCGCAAGTGTGCTTTATCAATAAACTTCTGATTGTTCCCCGGCACGTAAAGCAGTGAACGCCATACCGGATTGTCTGTCGCCGTCATTATTTTGCCTCGCGTGCGCCCGTATCAGGCATTGACCAGACTCAGTACGCGTCTGAATACGAATGGCGTATCACCCTGCATCACCAGCTGGTCAGGGATGATCTCGTTGAGAAACTTCTGAAAATGAGGCGTTTCTCGATGCGCAACGATACTCGGCTCGTCATCGTAGATCTCATACATCACAAATCGCCGAGGATCCTGCGCATCGCGGTTAGCCTTGAAGAGCTGACACCCCGGCTCTTTCAGAGACTCGCTCGCGTGCCACTTGATGTACTCGGCGAAGTCATCTTCACGTCCGGGTTTGATTTCAAATTCAGCCATCACGACATAACTCATGGTGATTCTTCCTTTCAGCCAGGCTTGATCGGGCTTTCATAAAAAGCAGCCGGTGTCATGATCTGATTGTCCTGCTGAACAAGCGCACCCAGTTCTGCGCTTTTTGCCACGTAGGACAGCCACTCAGGATCCTGCCAGAGTATGGCGCGCTTGGCCTCGCGGTCACCGGCACTCTCGTAGACCCAGATATGAACATAAGTGTTTACCGGGCCTGTCTCCGTGACGCCGTAGAATACCGGCTCGCCCAGAATTCGTGACTGTGGTGGGAAGCCCTCTTTTTCATAGAGCGCGAGGTGCTGCTTGATCTGTCCCGCTTTGCAGCGATAGGTACGCATGTCGAAAATCATAGTGTGACTCCTGGTTCGAAAGACGATCGTTGGTCACATCATTATCGAACTTTGCGCACCCCAAATGCGAGGCCGCATCGACACGAATTCTGAATATTCTCCGAGGCGAGACGGAGCCTAGTTCATGGTTGCCCGAACCTGAACGCGCAGACTTTCTGCTGTAGAGCGAATGTTTTCGAGATGCGGGTTGACTCGCAGAGCCGCGTCGAACGCAAACAGAGCGGTTTCGGGCTCATCATGTCGGATGCAGATCTGGCCAAGTTCTTTCAGGGCCCCGAAATGACGCGGTTCCAGACGCAACGTGCGCTGAATGTCGGTAACGCTCTCTACATCTCGCTCGATTAACCGATAAAGCTGGGCACGCTTGTTCCATGCTTCCGGCCACTGGGGCACATCGCGAATCAGGTCATTGAGGACGGCTTCCGCATCACCCCACGCCTGCTGGCTGATGGCGGCAATCGCATGCTGCATGCGATCAGCAAGATCAGCATCATCATGGGTAGTCCATGTTTCCCAGATTTCATCCTCGACTTCCAGCGCACAGTCTGGTGAATCCAGCGAACGCAACTCCTGAAACTTCTCGTGCAGGAATTCTGGAAGCGTCGCGACCGGCGACAGCGAATCCAGTTCGGCGATGAGGCCGAGGGCGCGTTCGAGTTCGTGCTTAAAGCGAAGTGGCTCGATCATTGATGTCTTCCGTGACGTGTTCTTGAGTTTAATAAGTAGCTGATTCCACAGGAATTTCCAGTTTTAGAGAATTTATTTCATAAATATTGTGCTGAAATACCCTATTACCTGACTGGAATTCGTTAATCGATAACCTTAAGTTAACGACGTCACATTCTTACCTCACGCCTTCCAAGGAGTTCGATGATGAGCAAATCGCCCTACCAGACTGAAATTGACTACTGGCAAATCGCCCAGCACCGCCGCAACGCCGATCGCGATCGCCTCGCAGCCGCATCATGGTTTGGCCGTGCCGTGAAAAACCTCTTGCGCAAGAAATAATCGCGACACCTGATTCGTGTCGTCATGGCGTGCCTTGAGGGCACGCCATTTTTTTTCCCGAAAATTGCTTGTCCGCCGAAGACGGTGAACCGTGACGGGCGCCCCCACGGCACCCGCACAGATCGGCACAACACCAGGCAACCCCGGACGGCCCTGACAGTCTTCAGTCCGGACCTTGGCGTGCGTCGTCTTTGCGGCGCGCAGTGTGCACTGCCTGGTAAACAACACCAAGACGCTCGATACCGAACTCAGTCGAATGGCGCGAGGGGTGCGACGAATCGCCGTAATTGCAGCACGTTTTCGGATTCCCATCGTCATCGGCACTCCAGACCCGGACCGAATCGTTGATGCCTCGATTAAATTGGCGTCTAATCACTTACATGAATACGCAACAAGACTCAGACAGCAAAGACGTTGTTGTTATTGGCGCCGGAATAGTCGGGATCTGCACCGCACTTTTTTTGCAGGAACGCAATTTTAACGTCACCGTGATCGACAAGACCGGCCCGGCCGAAGCGTGTTCTCACGGCAATGCCGGTGTGCTGTGCACCTGGTCCACCGTGCCCGAATCTTTGCCGGGTGAATGGAAAAAGATTCCGCGATGGCTAATCGATCCGATGGGTCCTGTTTTCATACGACCGGGCTACATTCCGAAGATGATTCCGTGGTTGATTCGCTTTCTCAAGGCCGGTCGGGTCGACCGGGTCAATGAAATCGCTGACGCGATGGCGGCCGTCAACAACCCGTGCGTCGACCTTTATCGCGAACTGCTCGCCGGCACCGGACATGAAGACCTGATACGGGATTCCAGTTACATCTACGCCTATCGAAACCCGGAGAACGTCGACCCGCAATCGCTTGCGTGGAGGCTGCGCCGCGATCGCGGGGCACCGCTTGAATTTCTGGACGGTGATCAACTCAGGCAGATCGAACCCGCACTTTCGAAAATGTACAAGGCCGGTGTTCGAGTGAAAGGCCAGGGTCACACCGTTAATCCCGGTCGCCTCGGAAAAGTGCTGGCAGAAAAGGTCGAACGCCAGGGCGGAGTTATCAAACTCGATGAGGTACGCAACGTTGAACCCCGAAACGATGGTGGTTTCACGCTCACACTTGCCAGCGGGACCGTGCAGACACCACGTCTGGTGATCGCTGGCGGCGCCTGGTCGAACCAGCTCACCGCTAACCTCGGCTGTGACATGCCGCTGGAAGCGGAACGTGGCTACCATGCCGTCATGTCGGACCCGGGCGTAGAACTGACCAACGTCGTATCGGACGGTGAACGCTACTGCGCGCTGACGTCGATGGAAATGGGGTTACGCGTGGCCGGAACTGTTGAGTTTGCCGGTGTCGATACCGAACCGAACTATGAACGAGCCAAAACGCTGGTGCAGCTCGCCAAAGACGCACTGCCGGATCTCAATGTCGGAGAACCTGAATACTGGATGGGACCCAGGCCTGCGTTTCCTGACACGATACCCGTTATCAGCGAACTGCCCGAACACAGCAACGCCTTCGTGACGTGCGGTCACAGCCACCTCGGCCTCACGGGCGCACCAATGTCCGGACGGCTGATTGCCGCCATGGCGGATGGCGATCGAACGGACACCGACATGGAGCCCTTCAGGGCAGATCGGTTCTAGACGACGGCGTTACCGAAGATACTGTCGTTTGGCGACCTCAAAGGTGCTGCGATCGATCCAGTATTGAGTGGTCTGCCCGATCGAAGACCTGAGAATTCCGACAACTTCGCCGTTTTTCAGTTGCGGCAGCAGCAGCGCACGAAACAACACGATGTAGTGTGTCTCGTTCTGCGTAAATCCGATCTTGTAGTGTTTCAGGTCGCGCGCGTCGGCGCTGAGCTCATCATTTTCGTTGAAGTCGCTCAGCGCAGCGGACCAGGCGATCATCCAGAGTCCAGGCAACATCGCGCTATCCGAGGCCGGAGACAGAAAGTCGTCCTCAAGCGTGCGCTTGCAGACGTACCCGTCGTCGTACACGCAGCCGCCGTCGAGGGCCTTGACCCACGCAGTGCTCGCTTTGACCTCGTCATCTGCACCAGCGATGCCGGTGACGAACAGCGACAGCGCCACAAAAACAGAACTTAGCAGACGCATTGTTGTTGTCCTTTATCCATCTGGAGTCGCAAGTGCACCGAGCTGATCCGGATGTTTATCGGACTCTGATCGTGCCGATGGTTTCGATTTGTCCGGTCGAAACGTTATGCCGCTTGAGCGCACCACCGGGGGTGCCAAGATATCCATTCACGCCAAAAAAGCGGTCCGCGAAGATATCCTGGGGCGAGAACTGTTCGTTGTTGAATCTCGGATCCGCGCCACCGTGACAGTGGTAGGTCGCTGTTGCACGCGTGCCTGACGGCACTCGGTCCGGACCACCAATGTTGACGCTGGCAACGTCACCCCTGATCGGATTGATATAGGAGTAGCTGCCGTCGTTGAAACGATAAATCCAGCCACCGTATTCACGATTCTGCGAGACACAGCTTGGATTGATCGAATTGAGAACGGCAAAACCAGCGCCCTGCTCTCGTGGAAAGCGACCGTTGCTGCCACCTTCTTCACCGCCGCCGCCGCCAGCGGCAGCCGCGAGCACAAGGGCACCGCCGCCGATGAGAGCAACGTTACGCGCGGTATGTGATTTCTGCTCGGCTTCACCTTCACTGTTGGTATCAGTCTGGCGCATGACGCGAGTGGCACCAAAACGACCCGACACAGAAAACATCACGCGTGTGTCTTCGGCAGCCCGATAAAACGGATTCACGTCCCGCCCAAACGAGAGCTGCACTCGGGTATCGCGAGGTCCGGCAGTCGTCATCGACAGACGCCGGGTCTGTGCGCCGTGCAGATGTTCAACCTGACGAAAGCTCAGACCGAAATCGTTACCGCGCATGCCGACCTCAACCGCGTTCGCGACAGCGCTGACGTCCCGCCGGGAGACGTCGTACAGACGACCATAAAATCTTCCGCTTCGAAGACCAACAAATCTTGTCTTTCGTGACTCAAGACCCTGCATGTCGAGCGACCACTGCCCCAGTTCAGCCGTTGTGCTGTCCGAGAAGTCGAAGGTCGCGGTAACACCGGAGAAGTCGAAACTCAGATCGCGTCCGCCGGCGAAGAACCACGGATTCAGATCGGACATCGTCCCACCAAGACGGACCAGCGACCGACCGCTACCCGTCCCGAGATTCAAGCCCAGTCTCTGATAGCGCAGTCCGATGTCATAGCGAGACTCGTCAGGTGTCGATGTGCCCATCGCGTGCAGCCATGTGTTGCCAACACGTTGGGTGAGGCTCAGCTCGGAGACCGAGTTGATTGTGTTCTCTGCATTCCATAAGGCCGGGTCTACGTCCTGGGTCTGGCTGTGTCTGAACCCAAACGAAGAATTGACGCCGTCGCCCGCCTTGCCGTTAACGCTGAACGATCTCAGCGACGTGCTCAGACTCGTGTCCATCCACTGACCGATCGTTGCCGCCATATTGCGATTGCCAAATGCCAGACCGTTTCCCGAGAAACTGTCAGAGGCACGCGCAAAAGCGTCAACCGGTTGCATCTGAAAATTCGATGTAGCGACGCGAACTTCGCTGGTCTCACTCGCAAGCGCACCTGTCGTTGTGATGACGAATGCGGAGACAAGCAGGGTCGCCGAACGTGTGGCGACTTTGAAATTGGGCAGGTTTGGCACGGGAAACTCCAGACAGGTTTTTAGACATCACTTAACGCAAGTATGACCTGAGCATCGGTCGTGACAAAGGCGGTTTTCACGCTCAAGGCAGGCAATCGTAAATAAAGCTCACGAAAAAAACCGCCACCGACGTTTGTCGGTAGCGGTCCATATTGTCGTCCAAACTGTTCTTCAGCGAGGGACGCGGCTGGCACCCATCGCCCGGAACTAGTTCAGTCAGACGATCATGTCCTTAAGCTTCTTCAAAGGCGTGATCTTGACGCGCTTTGATGCTGGCTTTGCAGCGATATCCATCAGCTCGCCCGGACGGAAAGGGTTAGGTACGCCTTTACGTGCTGGTGTTGCTGGCTTCTCTACGGTACGAATCTTGAACAGACCCGGCATCTTGAATTCACCTGCACCACGAGGCTTCAGGTGTCGCCCGATGACCATTTCCAGCGAATCCAGTACTGCTGTCACGTCCTTGCGCGGCAGTCCTGTTTCTTCGCAGATTTCAGCGAGCATCTCGCTTTTCGACATTGCATCTTTGATAGCGGTTGTCTTCACGTCGTTAGACTCCAGTGTGTAAGGGTCAGCAGCGTCTTCTTGGATCGCCTTGACCCGGGTCCGTTTCAAATAAATGAACGTGTCATCGACTGATGAACTGTCCATTAACTAATAACTAAGGGAACTAAGGGCTTGCAATAAAACTTCAGCACTTCTGCAGATTCAGCAATCATCTTGCTACGTTCTGGTGTCTCCGGGATCAAATATCGATAGAGATACTGTGTCTGATACCGGTCGATCGCAGCCCGCTTTTGCCTCCAAACTCGAACCCAACCTCGGCGGGTTCAAGTGCCTCTCCATGCGTCGATGCCGTTTTAACCTGTTTTCTTCGGTGTTTTCAAGGGATTCGAGCCCTGATTACGCTCGGGTGGTGCAGATTTTCTGATTCTTGATCCCATAAATAGATGTACTCGCTCTGATACCCGACAAAGCGTCCTCGGGGCCCCGCTTCACCCAACCCTCTGTTTGGATGCGTAAAAAAGGGCCGGGTAAGCCATGAAAGTGGCTTAGCCCGGCTAACGGGGAGGTCTGTCACGGTCCGCCGCCAGCGCGAATGAACGATCTGACACACTCAACAAAGTTATGCGCGTCGCGTCGCTGCCGACGATCGGCCGTATTCAAAACGGTCTGTTTGCCTTGAATAGAGTCACTTCAGCGTGGCGTCAGTCGCTTGACGGCGACGTGACTTCGCGAGTCCTGGCAAACCCTATGGCGTGTTCGACACGCAACTTCAGGTGAGACGTCGTGTGACAGGTCGTATTCATGTGGCCCGGATACTTTGGCAAACCACAACTGAATCGAGCATGAACGAGATCTGCCAGAATCGTGAACATGACTGTCTGAACGCACTGCCACCGCGTCGCTCGGGACGCTCGGGACGCTCGGGACGCTCGACAAAATTTCGATTCGTCAACGATTGCGTCAGATCAGATGTCACGCCCCTCGCGAAAGCGATCGAGGTCAAGCTTCTCGCGCAACGGGGCTGACAGCTCTTCCTTGTAAGGCTCGAGCGGAATACCGGTCGCGTCAGCGATCCGAACGACGGCGCAGAAAATCGCCACGGTAGCGGCACAATCCACCAACGCCTCGGATCCAAGCGTGCTCTCGACCTCAGCTCGAGCTGTCGCAAGCGCATCGCCTTCACCAGCAACACCGGCTTCAGCGAAGCGAATCATCATCTGCCCGTGGTTTACGCCACCATCGTGACCGACGTCACCATGCACCGTTTCGAGCTCCAGAGTCGACCCGTCGTGTTCACCACTCGCACGGAGCAGCACTGCATGACTGGTAGTTCAGTAGTGGCACTGGTTGAGCGCTGACACTCTGGCAGCCAGCAGCTCAATCTGGCGGTGGTCAATAGCGCGATACTCGTTGTCAAAGTCCCGCAGTACCGCATCGGGCAGATACATCACGTCATCGAGATCGAAGAAGCCGTGCTTTTCTCTCGGAACGAAACTGAGCGCTCGATGAATGTGCGCGCCACTCTGGTCGGCGTACAGATCAGCGTCTTCACCTTGCGCGTCGTGGGGGTCAATTGTGGGAACCCACGCAAGTTCACCTTTCGCGCCGATCGGCTCGCGCTGGTCGGGTGGTCCCGAAACCGGATCCGGTAACGGCCACATCGGAAGATCAAGAATTCGCGCAAAGGAATCTACAGCGATGATGTTCGCAATGATGGCCACCGCTTCGACGTATTGCCCGATAGACATCACCGAGTCTGTAATAGCGTGTACATCGGACCGCGTAAGTCGATTTGCGTCTCGATAAACGCGGTGTATGACATCAACCACTTCGGCGCTCAGTACATCCGATGGCGCATGTGATTCTCGCACCGAGTGAGGCGACAGCGCGTCAGTTTTCCAGTCGCAGAGCGCGCAATCCACCGCGTCTCGCGCGCAGCGAGCAATCGCTACGCGCTGCTCACCCGTCCACCAGCTGCCGGGCTTTGCCAGACGCTCGAACGCTCGTTTATGAGCGGCCGCGAGGTCGTCCCTGATTGGCCATGGACTGTGGTCGTAGTCGTACATCGGCGTATCACTGTTACGCGCGCAGCGCGTGACATTCCTCGTAGAGTGAGTTCGGAATTGTTATTCCTTCCGTCGGTGTCCGGGTGCGTGCGCTGTAACGCCGGTCAGACGGCAGTCGTGTTCCGTCCTGACTGAGAATCTGTGCGAATAACTGCTCTGCGTGCGCAAGGCTTCCCGTTCCAGTCGAGCACCGGGCTGGATCAATCGCGATCATGAACTCCCCGCCACACGATGGGCCGCCATCGTTGTTGTCGTTTGCCGCTGCCTCAAAGCTGAAGACATCGCCGATCAGTGCACCCGCCAGCAGTTCGACCATCAGCGCGATCGCCGCGCCTTTGTGACCTCCAAAAGGCAGCTGAGCACCGGCGAGACCCGCCGCCGGATCATTGGTTGGGTTGCCGTTCACATCGATTGCCCAGCCATCGGGAATCGGTTTGCCATCTCGCTGATGAATCTGAATTTCGCCGCGCGCGCTCGCGCTCGACGCCTGGTCGAACACTATCGGCGGCTTGTTCTCGCGCGGCCACGCAAACGCCATCGGATTGGTACCGTACAGAGGCTTGATACCGCCCGCCGGGGCAACAAAATTCTTCGCGCTCACAAACGCGAAGGCCACGAGGCCCTGTTCTGCCAGCCTTTCGGTTTCCGGCCACAGCGCCGCAAAATGATAGTTGTTGGTAATCGCGAGAGCGGCGATGCCCTGACTGCGAGCGCGATCCGCCAGCGGCGCGCAGCCGACTTCCAGCGCCAGCGGTGCAAATCCGTTCATCGCATCCACCTTGATCACGCTGGGTGCAAGATCGCTCACCTGGGGCACCGCATCCGCCGTAACCTTGCCGCTCTTGACCGACTTGATGTAGCCGGGGATACGAAACAGGCCGTGAGACTTGCAGTCGTCACGTTCAGCATCTGTCACCGTGTCTGCCACGGCACGTGCCTGGTCCCCGGAGCAACCCGCTGCCGTGAGTCCATCCATCGCAAGCTGATGCACCTCTTCCAGAGTCAGTCTTGTCATTTCGCCTTCGGTCTGGGGCATGGGGTTCTCCACAGTCTCTGTTGCCGGACTGGAATTATCCCATGTAACAGCGTTAACGTGGGCCCTATGAGCCAGCCCGCAGAAACCACTGACGAACTTGTCGACGCCATGGAACCTCTGGTGCGAGCGCTTGCCGCACATATCGAAACCGGCGCGCCCGCAACAGTTGAGTTTCGTCGTGACGATGGCCTGTGGTATTCGCAATCAACGCTTGAGTTTTTTGAGGTGCCTGAATGGGTTCAGGACATTGAGAACATCGCTCTGGACCTTGCCGAATCGCCAGTGCTTGATGCCGGTGCCGGTATCGGTCGTCAAACGCTTGAGCTGCAGGAACGGGGATTGACGGTCACGGCGATCGACGTGCACCCCGGATTCGTACAGATCATGCGCGAGCGCGGAGTCAGTGACGCGCGGGTCGCCGACGTGAGAAACCTCGAGATTGACGGCTTTAAAACGGTCTACTTTCTGATGGAGACCATCGGCCTGTGTGAGACGCTCGCAGGTCTCGGCGCACTTCTTCGAAAGCTCAAGCATGCGGTTGCAGATGACGGGCAGGTCATTCTCGACAGCGAGGCGATCGTCGTCGATCCGGATATTCGAGATAAACGCACTCACTTTGATTACGAAGGGGAAGTCGTCATGCAGATGCGCTATGAAGGTCTGGAGGGAAAGGCATTTCGATGGCTGTATCTGGACCCGGACACGCTGGTTCGCGTCGCTGCCGAAAACGGCTGGCACGCGCATATTGCGGTTGTGGAACCGGAGACCGGACACTATCTCGCGCGACTGTCCCATCTCGACGTCTGAAGGCATACTTTGCCCCTTACCTGCATTCTCACCGAACACACCGATAAAGATATTCCACTCGTGAACTACAGACTTGCCGATCGACTCTCCCGAGTCCCACCCTCCGCTTCCATCGAAATGGCTCAGCGCGCACGGGATATGCGCGCGGAAGGTGTCGACGTCATTTCGTTGAGCATTGGCCAACCGGACTTTGACACGCCGGAACACATCAAGCAGGCGGCGGTGCAGGCCATGAACCGCGGAGACACCGGATATCCACCGGTAGCCGGCAAACCTGAACTGCGCGAAGCGATTGTCAAAAGGCTTGAACAGGTTCACGGATTAGTTCGCACCCCTGACGAAGTCATCGTGGCAAACGGCGCCAAGCAGATTCTGTTTAACGCTTTTGTGTCCTCGGTGGAGGCCGGCGACGAGGTCATTATTCCGGCACCCTACTGGGTGAGTTATTCGAACACGGTTCTGTTCGCCGGTGGCGTGCCGGTTCTTGTGCCTACCCGTCAGGAAAACTCCTTCATTCTCGAACCGGAAGCTCTCGAAGCCGCAATCACACCAAAAACACGCTGGCTGCTGCTCAACTCACCGGGCAATCCAACTGGATCGGTCTACCAACCTGACGATCTGGAACAAATCGCACAGGTCCTGCATCGACACCCTGATGTGCTGGTAATTCTTGATGACATCTATGAGCATCTGATTTACGACACCACCGTCACCAACATGCTGACCGTCGATCCATCGCTGACGCCACGGTGCCTGCTGGTAAACGGCGTGAGCAAAGCATGGTGCATGACAGGCTGGCGCCTCGGCTGGGGTATAGGTCCGGTCGGCATGATCAAGAACATGACTCGCATGCAGGCCGAAGCCACCTCCGGTGTCTGCACGATCTCCCAGGCGGCAGCGCTCGCTGCGCTGACGGGAGACCAGTCTCACATCGAGAAGAACAACGCCGAATACCGCGCCCGACGCGACTGGATCGTTGAAAATATCAATGCGATCCCGGGTCTTTCATGTCGCAAACCCGATGGCGCCTTCTACATCTATATCGACTGTGGCGCCTTTATCGGCAGGACCACTCCCGCCGGCACCGTGATCAAAGACGATCGCGCGTTCGCCGAGGTTTTGCTGAACGAAGCCAGGGTCGCGACCGTCCACGGCGCAGCATTTGGCATGTCGCCCTTTATTCGAGCCAGCTACGCGACGGGGATCGACGACATCAAGCGAGCGGTTAAAAGAATTCACGAACTCTGCGAGTCCATTCCCGTTTGACAGAGGTTCAGGCCGACTACGGTTGCCGGTCAGGCTGGCTGCATCTGTGTCTCAAGCACCTGACACGCATCGGCCAGCTCCTGGGTGAGCTCCGCGCACAGCGCCGACGCCTCGGCAAGATTTCCCTCGCGCCCCATGGTCTCCAGACGCGCAGACAGTTCCACTACTTTGTCTGCCCCCATATAGCCGCTACTGGACTTTAGCGCATGAGCGGACTCGCGAACCGCGTTCGCGTCAACAGCATCGACAGCACTGGCTACATCAGCAATCAGTTTTTTGGCATCGTCAAGATACGTTTGAACGAGTTCGGCAAAGAACTCGTCGAGCTCTTCCTTTCGTTCGTTCAGCGTCTGCATATTGATACTGCTCATGGTTGGATCACTCACTGTCCGGCAGCGGCGCGAAAGACTCCGACTGAGAGTCGTCGCTAATCAGTTCATCCGCGTTCAGGCCAGACTCTCCCGATAGGTTAAGAAATGGTTTGCGACCACGCTTGAGGAACAGGAGTGCCTCAAGAACGATCGAATTGGTATTGATGTTGAGCGACTTGTTAGGCTTTCCATCACCGTACGCACCGGCGTAAAAGCCTTCGTTTTTTGAACCGAGCGCCGACGCCTGTTTCAGCACAGCGGCCGAGTAGTCGTCTTCGAAAATGCTTGCCAGACCGAACGCTCCCTTCGTGCTGATAACAGGGCAGTCCGAAATCGCGACGCCTCGATACGAAACGCAGTGCCATGGCTTGTCTTCATACACCACGTTGCGATAAGCGAACCATGGCTTTTTATCAAGAGAGTCTTCATTCGCGATCAGCACGTCGCCGGTACGATCCCAGTAGCTTTTGTGTGCTGTGTAAATGAGATCGACCAGCTGCGTGAAGATCGCGTCGATTCCACCAAGCTCAATGGTTGCGAGAACAAAAGGATCTGCCGTCAGAAATGGTGTTGGTCCGGTGTCATAGGGAACACCAACACCCTCAATACTGGCGGTCGCCGTTCTGGTGTAGTTAACAGCACGAGCGACGTCATAACCCCAGGCTCGATAACCCATCGCCGAGTATTGTTCGTAACCCAGTCGGCCTTCCTGATAGGTGCGCTCACCGCGCGACCCGACCCACGCCCCGTTCATCTGTTGATCCTGAAGAAGACGCTGGAAGTCCCAGGTCTCAACGATCCCCGTAATGTCCTCGCGCAGATCCGGATACCAGTCGTGTGCAATCCGAAGCCAGATCAGCGTGCGTCCAATGTCCAGTGCGGACCAGCCGGTACCTGTCTGATCCAGTCGATTGCCGCGGCCCACCATTCGCCCCGTCTCAAGAACGTATTCGCGATTGGGCAACTCATTGTTATAAAGCGGCAGGTCGCCAAGGCTGCGCAGGTACAGATCCATCCACTTCGAAAATTCTTTGCGCGAAATCAGCCCGAGTTGCTCGGCGCTGACGATTCCTGCGATGCCGCTGCCAACATCCCAGAATGTCGCGCGGGAATATCCTTTAATCGCGTTGACGAACCCGGTTGCCGACAGTCTGTTTTTTTCGAAATACTTCCACGCGACTTCGGCCATCGCCCTGTGCTCGGGGCCGTAACTCAATCGACGCGCAGGTATCTCGGGTGCAGGTTTTGAGACTTCGTCTTTCTCATCCGCGTCTTCGACTTCGGGCGTCTTGACCGAGCCCTGCATTTCTTCAAGAACGTCTGCGGGCAGACCAGCCGATCGCACCATTACGCCCATCACGGTGGTTTCATCGTCCACCGCTACCGCGACTACCTCTGGAATTTCTGTATCGGCAGACTCCGAATCCTCTTCCCTGTCCGCACCGGTGTTTCTCTGGGGAACAGGAACAACGGGCGCCTCGGCATCGCCATCAGAGCCGGGGTCAACGTCAGGTTTAGCGGTTACCGGAGTCTCGACGTCCTCGTTCGGCGAATCAGGATTGTTTTTGGTATCGGCACTTTCGAGATCAGAACTCGATCGATTCGGAATCACACTACGCCCTGAATCGCCCGAGATTTTCTCTTCGATCTCGGCCTCTTTTTGATCATTGCCGGCAAACGGATCTGCCGTCTTGCCGAGGGTCTGGATCTCATCGATTTCTGCAGCGGTATCGTCGTCCTGAGCGGTCAGCGGACGCGCGAAATAGGATTTAACGACCGTACTCACTGCATTTTCTGAACCCGGCACACTGGATAAACCGGTTTGTGGCCCACCGTATTTTGTGAACTCGGTTTCAGCCTCGAGCGCAAGCAGTGCCGCAAGATTTGCACTCAGTCCGTTAGCGCCCCTTTCCGGATCGGAGACTCGAAGTCCTTTTTCCGTTTCAACCAGCTGAGTTTTCAAACTGCCGCGGACCTGCTCCCAACTGGTACGCGCTCGCAGGAATATTTCGATCGATTTGGCCCAGGCCGTGTAGGCGCGCGCGTCGGATGCTTTCTCGAACGCGATACAGCTGAGCACGGCAGCGAATCCTGCCTCGATCAGCGTGTCACTTTCAGCGACCGGGTCGTTCAGCGCAATGGATCGCTCGTTAAACCAGACGGCGCCCGCTCCCGGATCGTTGTTTTGAATATGCTCGAGTCCGGGAATCAGTTCCTGAGCATTGCGCACGGATGACGCGTGAGAAGTCTCGACAATTACGAGCGCAAGACACAGAAAAAGAATCGCGCGCGAAATGACGTTGAGCGACTTTAAAGTTTGCATTGCTGCTCCTTACGAAGCGGCGGCAGGCAACGACCGGAATGCTTGAATCGGTCACGAAGCTTGATCAATCCAAATGTCGGCTCGACAGGCTCACGCCAGAGTTTTCCCTGAACCTTGTAGAGCAGAGACTCCAGAACCATCGCGTTGGTGTCGGACGTGATCGCGCTATCCCAGCCACCGGAGCGTTCGTATCGACCCTCAAGCCAGCCACGATCGGCGTTGTGAATAGCCTCGGTCGTCAGCATCAAGCGATCGGTATAGGGAGTCCTAAACAGCACCCATAGCCCGAAAACCGCTTTCGTAGAGACCAGCGCAAGATGCGAGTAGCTCTTGCCGGTGTCAGAAATCGTACTCCACGGAAATCCGGCCGCAAAAATCGAGTCGTACACGAAGTTGGGCGAGAGGCTGAGTTGATGGTCAGTGCGTGCCGTTAACACGCGGGTTCGATCGTATCGCGCCTGCTGAACCTCGTAGATCTTCCGCGCAAGCTCCGCCATTTCCTTGTCGGTGTGTTCGGTATTTGACGAGGTCCCGTCCGTGCTCAGGTCCCAGTTGAACTCCATGCCGTGAAGCAGATAAGGGCCTGAAAGCAGTGGCGCCCAGGTGCCGGTTTTACGCGGATCGCGAGAGTCATGCGGAAGCTCGATGCCGAATATATTGACCTTATGATTGGGCTCAAAGCTGCTTGCTTTGGTCGTATCAAGTCCCAGCAGCTGGTAGCCGACGGCCGAATACTCCTCGTAACCAAGCCGGCCTTCCTGAAACAGTTTTACCGAAGGTTTGGTTTTCTCCGTCTTACCAACCGTCTTCGCTTTTTTCTTTGGCTCCTTGACCAGCTGTCCGCCATACAGGCTGCCGCATTCATCGACCAGATCACAAAAATTCCAGCGCAGTACAACACCATCAATAAACTGACTGAATTCGGGATATCGAGAGCGCGCAATCATCAGCCAGATAATCAGTCTGCCGATGTCTACTGAAGACCAGCCAACCTGCCCCGGCTTGTTTTCATAATTGACCATCTTGCCGGTTTTGGTGTTGTAGAGCTTGTTCGGCAGTCTTTTCTCGAACAGCTGCATTCGATTGAGAAATCCCAGCAGTTTGCTGAACCGTGCATCGAACTGCTCGCGAGTAATCAGGTCGAGCTCATACGCCGCAATCAGCGCCGAGAGCGTGTTGCCCATATGCCAGACCGTCGCCGACGGATACTTGTCTACAGAATTAACTACACCCGTGCCGTGGTTGTAGTTGTTCTCGAAATACTTCCAGGCGATTTTTGCCCAGCGCGTCTCTTTCTCGGTAAGAGGTCCATGCCGACCGGTATGGAACACTTCGGAATTGCGAAACTCTGTCGTGCTTTCATGAACGCCACGCACGACGACGCCACAGCCCGCGGTAACGAGACATACAATCAGGGCAACAAGAATTCCTGGTCTGAATTTCACAAACTTTGTTTAAACTATCTGCCGCCTATGATGAGCGGTTACGACACTCGTCTGTGGTGCATTCGAATACAGGCAGACACTGCTTGGCGCGACGAAACGGATCCTCGAGAGCCTTTTCCCATGGACCGCGCCCCGCACCCTTGCGGATCAATTTGCCCTGCACTTTGTACAACAGCGCTTCGAGCATGATGCCGTTGTTGTTAGCAGTAAACGTCTTGATCAATCCGTCACCGTTTTCGTAGATGCCCTCGTAAAAACCTTTCTCCGGGTCATACAGACCCGCAATGGCATCGAACAACAGGTCGGTGTAGGGACTGTCCCAGACCGCCCACATCCCGAGAGCGCCCTTCAGCGCCACGGCCGAGAATTCCGGCACATTCTTGCCAGACTCGGTGATGGTGTTCCACGCATATCCATCAGTGTAGATAGTGTCGTAGACAAAATAGGGCGCTTTATCGAGCTGATGTTCGGTACGAGCGGTCAAAATGCCCGTATCGCAGTACCTTGCTTCCTGCACCGCATAGACTCGGTGGCCAAATTCGGCGGTAGTCTGATCGGTGTATTCCCCGTCGCCGCTGGTGAAATCGTTGGCAAAATCCCAGCCGAGCTCAACGGCGTCGAGCACATAGCTCTCGTTCACCACATAGTTGTGTGCCTTGAGCTTGCGAGGATCACGCGCATCGTACGCGATGGGAATCCCGTAGATCGGCAGTATGTCGTAGGGCTCGGGTTTGGAAGCCAGCGTCGTATCAAAACCCCAGAGCTGAAAGCCCTTGGCGGCGTATTCCTCGTACCCAAGACGTCCTTCCTGAAGGTATCGCGTTTCTTTGGTTTCGCGATTGATCGCCGCCCCGAAGAGGGTGCCCTCTTCGTTGACGATGTTGCACCAGTTCCATTTAAGCAACGCGTTATCGATGCCGGTCGCATGCTCGGGATATCGTTCTTTGATAATCGCAAACCAGATCATCAGACGGCCAATGTCGAGCGCCGAATATCCAATCTCGCCCTTCTTGTTCGAATAGTTAACCTTGGCGCCGGTCTTGGTGTTGTAGACCTTGTTGGGCATCTCATCCCGAAACAGTGCCATGTTGTTGAAGGTACGAATCAGTGGATGCAGTCGCTGATCCATTTCATCCTTGTCAATAACACCGAGCTCTCTCGCCGCTACCATCCCGGCAAGATAGGATGCCGTATCCCAAAGCGTTGTGGACGGATACGCGTTAACCGCGTTAACGAGGCCTGTTGAGGGATTGAAGTTATTCTGAAAATACTTCCATGCCACCCGAGCCATCTTCATTTCCTGCTCGGTTAATTCTCCACGTCTTGGTCCATAGGTCACCTTGCCGGTGGTCGAACACCACTGTGGACGATCGCTGCTGAATTTGTCGTTGGCGGTACGCTCGGACAGTATCGGACGAGCCGTCTTGGCAACGAAGGGGCAGTTGTTACAGGCCAGTTTTTCGACGTCTCCATCGACACGATAGATTTTTGTCGACTTGAGCTCGTTGGACTGCGCGCAGCCCGTCAAGACGAGCAGGATGGCGGCTCCCAGTCCCGGTACAAAACTTCTATTTGCGAGGTAAGAAAAATTCATCTTTTAGGTTCCCAAAGTCACGCTGTAGCCCTGTCAGTACGCAGCGCCGTCAATTTCTGGAATCGAGCCGAGATCAGACCCAAACTCAGCCCCGTCAATCGCGATCGAATCACTGACGGTCGAAGTGGTGTCTGAGTAAAGCCTTACCAGCGGGCCATGCACGCGGTAGTGCAGACTTTCAAGCACAATGCCGTTGGTATTGGCGGTAAGTGATTTGTTGGTGGTCTTGTCGACCTCGTACCGACCCGAAAACCAGCCCTCGGAAGCCGAGCGCAGACCGTCGACAACTTCCATGAGCTGGCCGGTGTACGGCGTATCAAACAAGACGTGCCAGCCAAGAGCTGACTTGGTACTCAGGGTACGGTGCTCAGAAGCATCCTCCCCGGTGTCGGTGATCGTGTTCCATACTTTGTCATCAACAAAAACCGTGTTGTAGACAAACCACGGAGCGCGATCGATATGATCTTCGCTGACGGCGGTGAGTTCGCCGGTCTTGACGTATCGCTGCTCCTGGGCACGATAGACCCGCCACGCATATTCGCGCATTGCGCTATCGAGACCAAATTCAAGACCGCTCAGGATGTACGACTCGCTGACAACATAGTTGTGTGCATCGAAAAGATCGGGCGTCCGAAGGTCCGTCGGTATGTCGTAACCGTAAACGGGCACGTAGTGAACGTAGTCATCGTATTGAAGTGCGCGAGTAACGTCATGACCCATCAGCAGCATGGTGCGAGCCGCGTATTCCTCATAGCCAATTCGCCCTTCCTGAACGAGACTGGTTTTTCCATTCTCGTCAACGGTCGCGCCAATCAACATTCCGTCGTCAACCATGCGCGACAGATCCCATTTGTTGACGATCGCCCGCGCGGCATCTGCGTGACGCGGGTAGTTCCAGATGATCACGTTGACCGGCACCAGGAAGCGGGCGATGTCGATCGCCGACCATCCAATACCTCGCGCTACAGGCTTGTTGGCGTAGTCGGTCATCTCAAGCGTAATCGTGTTGTAGGACTTGTTTGGCAGCGCATCATCAAACAGCGGGAGCGCCTCGATGGAAGCCAGTGCCTTGTCCATACGCCGGTCAAATTCGTCACGCTCAATAATTCCTATGCGATATGCCGAAACCAGACCGAGCAGATACGACGAGCTGTCCCACAGGGTTGTGGCGTTAAAGCCGGCAACCGAGTCCACAAGGCCCGTTGAATCCTGCGTGTTGTCACGAAAGTAGCTCCACGCGGTCGTCGCCCACTGCATTTCCCTTGCCGACAGTTTTTGCGGCAAAGGGCTGGGTATGTCGGCGCTGATCGCAATTTTCTCAATACGATTCTCACCAGGCCCCGGAAGCAGCTTTTTCGTCTCAAGGTGATGCACGAGTGCAAACGCGGCAAGGAGCGCCGTGAGGAAAACGATGTGGCTTCGAGCGTTGAGAAGTCCCTGTCTGAAAGTCATGACGTCAAGGCCTCCACGCCCCGTACATCTGGGTTGGAATCGGCCTGTTCCGACGACGGGTCTTCGTCCTGAGGCTTCCAGAACGCAGCCAGAACGGTGCCGCTGAGAATGATCAGGTTGTTGGCAGCCCAGAAGGTGTTAGACACCAGGCCGCTCAGAGCGCCGGATTCGCCCTGAATGAAAATGCGATAAAAGCCCCAGAGTATTGCGACCGCGGTCAGCAACATCATCAAAGCCTGGGGCCAGACGAGATGAACAAAGTTGCCCTCCTGGCGCTCCTTGGGCGTCGCGGGGAATTTAATCTGCTGCCCACGGATCACGGTCCAGAGCGCGCGTAACCCAACGGGGAAGAACGCGAGATAGCTGGCCTTGCCTTTGAAACCCGCCACTCCCCAGGTACCCAGCATCATGGAGATCTCCATGAGAATTATGAAAGGCAGGAAATGGTTGAAAAAGTCGAACGAATACGCGGCGACCGGTGCGATTCCTGTGAACAGGAATATGATCGGGGCCACAAGGAATATTGTGTTCCAAACACAGCCCAGATTTGAGAAGAACGTGCTGGCATAAAAAAGCTTTTTGCCAAACGACATTTTGCTTCCGACAAGGGGGTTGTCGTGAAACGCGATATCGAGCGCGCCTCCCGCGTACTTGAAACGTTGAACTGTCCACGTCTGAAGATCCTGCGGTGACAGCATTTTGGATTCGACATGCGGATGAAACACCGACTTCCAGTTTCTGTCCGGATCCGAGTGCAGCACGATAGACGTGTAGATGTCTTCGGACACATGAAACTTGTACGGGGTCATCTCGATTTCAAGTGCGGCCTGGGTCCGAACCATTTCACCAAGGTCACCGGCAATCTCGGCGTCGTCGATCTCGCCAACCACCTGATCAACGTCTTTCGCGACCTGATTGCCATAGCTTTTAAGCGCTGCTTCCATAACCGCGTCGCGTCGATGAATCGACCCGGCACCGCAACAGAACGATGCGCCTTTTCGGTTGCGGCGTCTCTGGATGACGTCGTAAAACATCTGCGGATCGTTGACGAAAGGATCCCGGCCGATGACGATCTCACCGGTCAGTCGCTGAATCCCTTTGCCGAGCGTGCGACCAAAAGATCCAAGAGTCTTGCCCAGAACCTGATCCAGAGAACGACCTCGTGGCAGATCGAAAAACCACTGCGGTGTCTGTACCCAGGCAACATCAGGATCCCGAAAGTACCCCAGGGTATGCTTCAGAAGCGTTGGAAACGGACGCGTATCGGCATCACAGATGACAATGAAGTCACCGGATGTGACCTCCATTGCGTTGCGAAGATTGCCCGCTTTGAAACCTTCATTGGAAGACCGGGTCAGATAGTTGACCCCTTCTGCAGCAGCCACGGCCGCCATTTCTTCGCGTTTGCCATCGTCCAGAACATGAATCTGGATATCAATGTCGTGAGGATATTCACAGGCCTTGGCATCCAGGATGCTCAAGCGAACAAGTTCAGGATCTTCGTCGTAGGTTGGAAAGAAGATATCCACCGCAATCGGTCGATCAGCTGCGCTCTCGGCATCAGTACACTCGCTGACCAGATGAGGAGGATCTTCGCGCGGCGTGTCACGACAGCTCCAGATGTTGTACAGAAACAGAACCAGACCGATGTAAGCAGCGGTCTCGGCAGCAATGACCGGTATCGCGAACCAGAGCGCATCCGGATTCAGCGACCAGCCCCAACGCCAGACGATGTACCACGCGCCAACGACAATCGTCAGCGTCGCGACGAACTGGAATAACGCTTCGCGCAATGGCGAATGAGGCACCGGCGCCGGTGGCTGGGCGTTCTCGTACTTTTTGAAATAGGTATCCATATCTGACTAGTTGTCCAAAGCCTGGCTGTCAGACACGCTGCGTGGGCTGACCGTAAACGTCTGGTAGTTGGTGCCAAGAACTTCCCCGGATCTGTCGACCAGCTTCAGCCGCAGCGAGTATTTGCCACCCACCAGATTCGGTGCCGACCGGGTCCTCGCGAACGCCGCGCTGTCCGCGTCGATCGCAACCGTGTCGACGCGGGAATCGATCATTTTTTCTCCATGCCACAGCGACGAATGAAGTTTCACTTCATCAAACTTTCTGTGCAGATCGTTGACGATCCAAATCGGAAACTCGGGAACCGCGCCGGCTTCGAAGTGATCTTCGACGCTCGCAATCGTTGGAAGGACCGGCTGGTAGGCGATTCGCATCGCGTCATAACCGGGCTTGGTTTTACGTCGATAGTCCACAACGCCCCAATTCACCGAAGGCCAGCTCTCCACGAACATGAACTGGAAAATACCGGCGACTCTCCGATACCTGTTTCTTCGATATGATTCGGCCGCAAACTTGATCAATCGTCGCTGGTATTCCTGCGTGTTTCGAACCAGCTCATGAATCGATTCCCCACGAGAGATCTTCGCGATCTTGAACGTCTCGCGCGGCTGAAAGTTGTGATATCGCCAGATGTCCCAGTCACCATCCTTCGCCGGCCACAGCATCGCTGGATCGAAAATACGTTCCAGAGAGTCCATCGATGGCAGGGCCTGCGCACCAAACTCGGTGATCAGCGTCTCGTCAACACGCTTCGCGTAGTCGGCGACGCTGCCGCTGTACCAGCCGAACCACGGATGCTCCGCGGTAAGGGACGCTGTATGAACGTGGCGGGAACCGTCCTCTTCAACTGCAACACCAGCCAACATTTCATCAAGTGCACGATTCTGATTGCGGTCGTAGTCTGGGTACTTGTACTTCATCCACGTGGCATCCCACGGGGGTTCGTTATGCATGCTCCACGCAAAAATTGAAGCAAACGAACCGAACTGACGAATCATCACCCGAAGCTGGCGCGCCGCTTCGGCATGAAATACCGCATCGTCGGAGTATCCCCACTGGAGCGGAAAGTCCTGCCAGACGAGCATTCCATATTCATCGGCGAGCCGATAAAAACGTTCCGGCAACACCAGCGCATGAACGCGAATCGCGTTCACGTTTGCCCGGCGCATGAGATCAAGATCAAACCGAAATTTCTCATCGGTCATTTCACTGAGCCATTGACTCGGTATGTAATTCGTACCTCGAAGAAAGATTCGCTTACCGTTGACGCGCCACTCACCGGACTCCGGGTCTCGATCGAGATGGCGAATGCCTCGCTTCATCGAACGCGAGGCGAGTCGCTGCGCTCCGCGACTCACCGTAATCTGATACTCATAACGATCAGGCGACCCATGTTCGTGGGTCTGCCACAGATGCACCGTCCTGGCCGGTAACGACAGCTCCACCGTCGATTTACCGGGCTTCAGCGTGACAGATTTGTCGATGCGCACTGGAGCATGTCGATTCAGAGGATCTGATTCCTGTACCCGAATCAGATACTCGCGACTGGAGACACCCTGGTTTTCAACGTTGATCCACGCGGTCGTCTCCACGGTGTTTTTGTCAATATCAATGGCGTCGTGCCAGCGAACGTGACTTATGGCAACCGTGTCATTAACCGCAAGCGTCACGTCTCCCCATATGCCACCTGTATTGGCCGCCTGCCCCCGGTCAGACCACGCCCCGCCCGGCCGTGTGTCGTGATGCGAAAGCACGCCTTTGATAAGACGCTTGTTTAACGACCAGTCTGCAGCCTGTTCCAGAGGACTGTCGACGCGCACGGTAATATCGTTCTCGTCTCCAGAGACTACAAACTGCGTGATGTTGAATTCAAAGCGGTCGAAATACCCCTGATGATGTCCAACGTGATGCCCGTTGATCCAGACATCGGCGGCGTAGTCCACCGCCTCAAAAATGATTCGTACCAGCTGCTGCGGTCTGATTTCATCGACGCTGAATTTTCGCTTGTACCAGGCGGCGCCAGACAGCTCGTGTCCCTGGAGGAACCAGTTCGACGGAACCTCGATTCGGGCCCATCCATCGGTTGACGTATCCGGACTCTGGGGATTTTGAGGTGCTCCGGACGCACCTACGAAATTCCATGAGCCGTTCAGAGATCTTTCGACAGCCTGGGTCCGCGAACTTTCCGGCACGCTGGCACAAGCAGAAATGATCACAGAAACGGCCGCTACAACGCCGAGTCGCAGGATCGTCAGCGTCCTCATGACTCAAGCCTCTTCGTCAGCGTCAGAATGTTTGAGTCACCGTCATGACGGTAAGAAATGTCATCGACGAACTGCGTGATGACGAACAGCCCCATCCCACCCTCGGGCAGTGAATCGAGATTCAGTGGGTCAAAGTTGAGCGTTGCGTTGAGATTCTCGGCGGGTATTCCTGGTCCGTTGTCGTCGATCTGAACCCTTACGTAGTCATCGGCAACTTCAATGTTGACATCGATAACTACTGGACGACCTTGCGCGTCCGTGCAACCGTGCTTGACGATGTTGGTCAATGCTTCGACAACGCAGAGTTCCATCTGGCCACTGTCCTTCTCACTGAACAACGCTTCGGACATTTCACGAACACGAGTGCCCGCAACCCGAACCTCTACGAGTTCGGGGGCAAGTCTCATCTGCGCTGAGTTGGCCGTATCGATCGTCACGTCTCTTTACCGGGAATGGTCAGGCTGTCTGTTCAACACCAAGTGATTCGAGGGCGCCTTCGAGACTGGTATGTATGTCGAAAACACGATCCATCCGGGTTAGTTCGAAAATTGAACGTGTCTTGTCAGTCAAACCTGCTACAACCAGTTTGCCGTCCGCGCCGATTCTCTTGAGGGTGGTGACGATTGCGCCGAGACCGCTCGAATCAATGAACGTAATCTGGCCAAGATCCAGAACGATTCTCGAATTTCCATCGCTGATAAATTGCGACATTGCTTCTTTGAACGAAACCGCTGCGTGTGCATCGAGTCGCTCGCCCTGCGGTGAAACAACAAGAAATTCGCCGGCGGTTGCTGTGTTGATATCCATGTGTGTACTCCAAGAAATTTATCGCTGAGCCTCAGCGATACTCGATACCCAAAAGAGAAATGTCGTCCTCAAAGCTCGCTGAGCCCTGCCACGACACGATTGCCTGCTTCAGCACGTCAAGTGCGGATGAGAGCGTGGCCTGGGTGCTGTTGGCCAGAAGTTGCTGCAACCGAGCAGCCCCAAACTGCTCGCCTGTGTTGTTTTCGCATTCAGTAATGCCGTCGGAATGCAGAAAAATACGATCGCCTGGCTTCAGTTCGATGCTGACCGCCTCGTACTTCATGTCCGGCAGCATTCCAACCGGGAATCCACCTTCCCCAAGCACCTGAACATGACCCTGCCGATTAATATGAATCGGGTGCGTATGGCCTGCCTGACACAGACTCAGAACCGAAGTCGCTGAGTCGTATATACCAAGCGCGATTGTGAAATATCGCGAGTCATTTCCCGATGTCTGAAATCGATCATTCAGTGCGGCAACGATATCGCCAGCATGAAATCTGAATTCATCTCGCTTAAGTCCGTGTTTGCGACAAAATTCGATATCGAGCATCTTGCTGATACTTACCGAGAGCATCGCCGCCTGAACCCCATGGCCTGATACATCAAAGTTATAGACCAGGGTCTGGCCCGCACCGATGTCGACAAAGTTGAGCAGATCTCCCCCAACAACCGCGCATGGCACAAACATCCAGTCAAATCCCAGCGAGTTCGTTTCGACAGACTTCTCTGGCAGCAGGCTCAACTGGATGTCCGCGGCTGCCTTCAAATCATCTTCCATCGTCTGATAGGCATCACCCAGCGCGCTATTGAGCTTCTGGAGGTCCCTGTTTTTCGCGTCTAGATCCTGCTCAAGCCTGATAATTCTTTCGCCCGCCTTGAGTCGAACCTTGAGCTCATCACGCACGAAGGGTTTTACAAGATAGTCATCGGCGCCAGCCGTCATCCCTTCGACAAGGGCGCCGTCATCGTCTCTCGATGTGAGCAAAATAAAGTACGTGTAACCACTGGACTGTTGCTCTCGGATTCTTGTGCAAAGCTCGACACCATTGCAGCGAGGCATCATCCAGTCCGAAATTACGATCTGGACAACGTGTTCGTTAAGAATCTCCCACGCCTGTTCTCCGTCAGCTGCGCTGAAAACGGTATAGCCCCATTTCTCGAGCAGCCGCGTTAATCCGAAGCGGATGTTTGCCGCGTCTTCGGCCACGAGGACGCGGATCGACGACCTGTCGTCGTCGTTGGCCGCGGTTGAATCGGCAGCCAGGGATGGCTCATTTAGCAGCGTCGTGTTCATGGGATCTATCGCTGATGCGCCGCCGAGAAGCCGTGAAACTCGTGACGCGCCATGAATCCATGAATGAACGGCAACACGTCCAGGCTCGGCATTGTCTTGCCAAATTCTTCCGGAAATTTCCCTTTGATACCGGGAATCGTGTTGCCACCCCAGTCAACCGTACAGGTGACGATTTCTGCCACGCCGGTTGGGTGTCGAAGACTCTCACAACGATGGTCTTTAGCCTGTTTCAGCATGACCGATTCCATGCTTCCACCAATGCGTTCGCGATGCGCGGCGACCGTAGTCTTGAACGGCACCACACCCTTTTCCTTTTTTCCTCCGAACGGATGACGCTTATCAGCTTTGCTGTGGACGAACATCAGCGGAAGCGCCATCGGTGGTTCGCATTTTTTCTTTCGCCACCCGTATCCTATGAACGTCATGGTGGTGTAGCTGGGTGAATCCGAGCAGAAAATCTCCTCTGCGATTCGACCACCGTCTGACCACGCCACGATGTGTCTTTCGGCGTCGGGCACACCCAGTTTCTCCGCGATCTCGATCAACGCATCATCAACACGAATCGCATCACGCGCCGGCTTTTTCCATGGATCAAACGGAAACAGCGCGTACACAATCTGATAGGCCGACGCCCATGTATCCAGCTTCATTACCGTCGCGAGACGACTGGCGCTTACTGCCTTGGGTCCCAGCACAGCGACAATACGCGTCGGTTTATCGCCCGGCAGGACGGCCGGACGATGAATCGCATACTTCCATTTTTCCTTTCCCTCCGTCACCGCGCTCCACTTAAGGGGGATTTCCGGCGATGAGGTCTTGTGGCCAGCGGCGGGTGACTTCTTTTTCTTTGGTGTCGTCTGGGCCTTTGCGGACTTTGCGGCAGTCTTTTTCTTTGCGGACTTCTTCGCAGGCGCAGTTTTGCCTGTCGATTTCGCAAGTTTTTTAGATGGCGTGGCGATCAGAGTGTTTTTGTCCCGCTCCGTCGGCTTGCCTTTGAACTGCTTGAAGAAATCAAACAGAAAATTGTTTGCGTTCAGTTCTTTGTTGACCTTGCCGAGTGTTTCTACCTTGAACTCGACACCGCCCGGCCAACTGTGGCCGGCATCGAACATTGCACAACCAACAACGGGCTTTGGACCTTTGTCTTTGCCCCAGCCTCGACACTTGAACGTCTTTTGCTCGACGAAAACCTTTCCTTCGCCCTTGTAACCGTGTACCTGGCGGAAAAAATCAAGGCTCGCCTTGTAAGACGCAAGCTTGTTTCGCCCGCCTCCGGAGAAAGGCACCATCTTGTCTTTCAAACCGTGAATGATCGCCATCGGCAACTTGCGCGAGGGCGAGCACGACTTGATGTTCATGGTGTGAGCTACCATGGCTCCTGCGGCGAATTTCGACGGCATCTTGCACGCCATCATTGCGACCATCTGAGCACCGTCTGAAAACCCCATGGCGTACACGCGTTGCGGATCAACCGGGAATCGGGCCTTGATCACATCAATCAATCCGGACGCAAACGAGACGTCGTCGGGCCCACCGGACTTGTATCGATGACCCACGTTCCAGACTTTTTCTTTTCCGTTCGGGTAAATCATGATGTACCCGTATTTTTCAGCCATGGCGTCCGGCTTGATCAACCATCGCAACCCGTTCGCGTCGCTCTTGTAGCCATGGAATGCAATGACGGCGGGCGCCTTCTGACCCTTCTTCAGTGACTTCGGGATGTAGGCATAAAAATCCCGTTCGCCACTTTTAAACTTGATCACCTGCTTCGTGTACACGGGCTTTGCGGCCGCAGAAAGCGAAGGCACGCCGCCAGAAAATGACAGCGCTCCCACCAATGCCGCGACCCATACGAATCGCGTCATCTTGGAATCCACCGAAACAGGAATTTGGTTTTTACAAGGAACCAGATCCCCAGCAGAGCAACCGTGTGCCCGATCGTGTTGATCACCACGTTCCCTTCATCGAGGATCGGAATCCAGCTCAGGACCATGACAAAAAATACGTGTACGACAAACGCATAAAGGGAGGCCTGTCCCAGAGGCACGAGATACCATCCAAACCAGCGATTAAAGATGGCCCAGTACCGCGTCAATGCGTAGTACGCCAGTGAAAGTACGACCACGTAGTTGAGAATTCGAAGCAGACCGAGGGTGTTTTTCTTGAACCACACCGCATAGATCGCACGAAAAGTGTCCTCGGGTATGACGCTGATCTTGGCCCAGTCGGGCATATTCGGATTGGGGTTGTTTTGCGTAAAGAACGCGAAACCAAGAAAAAGAACGCCACACAGAATCAACCACGCTTTGCGGATTCGATCATCCTGCAGGAGTTCGCCGATTCGCTCGCGATGAAACCCGACAACAAGTCCGTGCACATACGTAAGCTGCCACGTCAGCAGCGGAAAACCGTACTCGAACTGCGCGCCCGTGATTCGGTCCGGCGCGTACCAGTTCAGAATATAGAGAACCCAGGAAATAGTCAGAACGACTGCGGTGTAACGCTTGTGCAGGAGAAGCAAAACCAACGGCGTGAGAGCGAGCAGAAATACGTAGAGGCCGATAATCTGGAATTGATGCGGTCCGCTTCGAAGCAGCACGACGCGTCCGATCCAGGCCTTCAGTGACGATGTCGTGTCCGGGTAAAGCGGGTAAACCTCGCCAGTTCCCTGGTTGGTAAAGGCCGTAACCGCGGTGGAGTCCAGGAAAGGCACAAAAAGAAATGCGCCAAAAATAAGGATAATGACGAGATTCAGTCGGTACAGCTGCAGAGCTCTCGCAACAATGCTGCGGGTGGCGTCAGCCGCATTTCCAGCCTTGTATCGTGGTCCGTAGATCATCCCGAGAACAA
>CALHMG010000109.1 GCA_938034705.1 uncultured Gammaproteobacteria bacterium | reverse complement strand
ACCGACACTTTCCTTTGGGCTTTCATAACCCCCATGCACAGAAGCAGGCCGAAGCTGCGGAATGTGCGGCCGAGCTTGAAGGCAACGAAGGCTTCTGGAAGTACAGTGACGAAATCTATAAACGAACCCGATCCAACAAGGGTTTTGCGATAGAAAAACTTGTTCCAATGGCGGTCGAACTTGGATTTGCCAAGTCTTCTTTTGAGGAGTGTTTCAATTCGGGGCGTCACGCGGCCAAGGTAAGAGCCGATATGGCCGACGGACAGAAAGCGGGTATCAACGGCACGCCGGGCAACGTGCTGCGCCACAATGAATCCGGTGAGTCACGACTGTTGTCCGGGGCGCTCGACCTTGCTGCAATAGAAAAGACGCTGAATACGCTGGCGGAAAAAACCGGTGTCCCGCTGAGGTAGGGCGGCAGCCCGGGCCGAGGTCTTACGTGGCGCCGTTTTCGGTGAGCAGCCGTGTCATTGCGTCGGTGTCAGATTCGCGCGATCGCTCAAGCGCTGAAGCGCCCTCGATATTTGTGGTGCCGAGGTCGGCGCCAGCCTTGATCAGAACGCCCGCCGCCTCGACCTGCTGCGTCTTGCGCTCGGGACCGTATCGGCTGTAACCCTGCACCGCCCAGAAGAGCGGAGTAGAAGCAAACTCGGTACATTTCTGCTCGAGGTGCCCACCCTGGTTGATCAGCGACTCGACAACGGTGGGCATTCCCATATACGCCGCCCAGTGCAGTGCGGTCGCGCCAAACACGGCGGTCCGTTGGACATCCGCGCCGGCGTTGATCAGCGCATGAGCGATCCCGGTGGCTCCAAGCGACGCCGCGCCAATCAGCGGGGTCTCATCGCGGGATCCGTCCACCGTTGCCCCGGCCGAAAGCAGCATCTCGGCGACCTTCGTGCCAACGTCGTCCTGGAGGACACCTTCGAACACACAGTCTGAAACGAAGTGCAGAGGATCGGACTGATTCTTGCCCTCCGGGCCCCACTCAATAATGTTGTTGGCGACTTCAGGATTGCTGGCCAGCGCCGTTTCAAGTCCTTCGAGATCACCCTCGGCGATGATGTTGCCGATTCTCACGACGCCAGCGCCCGGCTGGCCATGGTAACGCCACCCTGACAGGGTTCGATGACCGGAATTCCCAGCGCGGCCTCTACCTGCTCTCGCTGCAGCGCCATTCCCGCGCATCCCAGAATCAGGACGTCGGCGCCGTCCCTGTCGCGTAGATCCTTTCCGGTCTGCACCATTCGCTCGATAGCGTCCGGCGCCTGTTCGAGTTCAAGAACACCCAGACCCACTGCGCGATCGCCGGCCAGCTGTTCGGTCAGACCCAGTTTGTCGACATAGCGAAGATGACGCGGGATGGAAACATCGAGAATCGAAATAACGCCAAACCGATCGCCCTTTGTCAGGGCCAGACGCATCGCGCTCTCTGCAATCCCCAGAACGGGTTTGCTGGTCACCGTGCGTGCCCTGTCAATGCCGGGATCGCTGTAACACGCAATAACAAACGCGTCCGCGTTGTCGACGTTGGATTCAATTCTTTGAGCCAGCGGTGCAACAACGCTGTCACAGTCGTCCTGACTCTCTATTGCGGGCGGACCTTCGGGAAGCGTTTCGCACACGATCTCGAAGTCCTGGTTTTTCGCAAGCGGCTGCACCGCCTTGTCAATGCCGTGCGTGACGCTGGCGCTTGAGTTGGGATTGATGACAACAATACGAGCCATGGCTGGAAGACTGAGTCAGGTCAGTCCGATCATGACGGTTTTGCGAAATGGCGCGCGCTGCGTCAGTGACTCGTACCACCGCGACAGGTGCTCCATCTCCTTGCGTTCGATATCAAGCGTAAACCACCGATACACCATGATGCCGAGGGGAATGTCAGCCATGGTAAATCGGTCACCACCGACAAATGTACTGTCGGCGAGGTGTCGATCAAGACGTTCGAGAACGACCTCAAGCGCATCGCGACTTTTGGCGATCAGCGCAAGGTCCCGATCTGCAGGTTCGGTGCGAATCAGGCCCCAGAAAACCGGGGTGATCGGAGGGCCTACTGTGGTTTGCTGCCAGTCCATCCATTTCTCACAAAGCGCCCGGTCCTGCAGATCGTCAGGGCAGAGATTGCCAAGACTGTGCTTGGCGCAAAGATAACGGACGCAAACGTTCGACTCCCAGAGAATGAACCCGTCGTCGTTGATCGTTGGAACGACCGAGTTGGGGTTCATGCTCAGATAGTCCTCGT
This sequence comes from uncultured Gammaproteobacteria bacterium, assembly GCA_938034705.1. Taxonomy (GTDB): domain Bacteria; phylum Pseudomonadota; class Gammaproteobacteria; order Arenicellales; family CALHMG01; genus CALHMG01. The sequence goes on along the minus strand of CALHMG010000109.1, from coordinate 6,098 downwards.
CCTGGGTCTTGCCAAAGACGCCGCCGTAGTCTGTACGGTTGTAGTCGACACCGAGTTCCTCCACGGCCCAGAGCACTTTCTGTACGTTGGATGAATTATTGCGACCGAGGATTTCCAGCATGATGGGTGTCCGGGATTGTGGTGGTTTGTGAGGGCGGGGCTGATTATCAGCCCCGCGAGAGTCTTTGGGTCTATTTGTAGCCAGATGTGTAGGGCAGGCTCTCGTAAACGCTCTTGGCCTTGTCGAGATTTGCGACCAGCGTACCGGTTGAATCCCAGTGCCCGTTGATCAGCGACATGCGACGTCCTTCTGCGATCGTAATCGGAACCGAGACGCTTTCAGATGCACAGCTGACCGTCATCTGATTCAGGTCCATCGTGAACTCGGCCAGCGGATTTCTATCTGACGTTTCCTGCAGGGTTGCGATGTCTTCGGGTGTCGCCATCGCTGCAGGCATGCCCAGCATTTCGCAGTTGCCGGCAAAGATCTCACCGAAAGATACGGCAACCAGCCCTGAAATCCCCCATCGCCCGAGCGACTGGGGTGCGTGCTCGCGACTTGAGCCACATCCAAAGTTGGAGTTCGCAAAAATCAGCTTCGCGCCTTCGCTCGACGCGCGGTTAAAGGGGTGATCTTTGGGTTTGCCGTTCTCGTCGAAGCGTTCGTCGTTAAACGGATACTGTCCGAGTTCTGCGAAACTCAAGGCCTTGAGAAACCGCGCTGGAATAATCCGGTCGGTGTCTATGTCGTTGCCGTGGATTGCAATGGCTTTGCCGGTAATGGTCTGAACTTTGTTTTCACTCATGATGAGATGTCTCTTTTGATTCTGTGTTGAGCGGACGTGTTATCGACTGGGCGGATCTTAAAGATCCCGAACATCGGTAACTTTTCCGGTAACGGCCGCTGCTGCGACCATGGCCGGCGACATCAGCAGCGTGCGACCTGTCGGGCTGCCCTGTCGTCCCACAAAATTTCGGTTGCTGGTGCTCGCCGAGATCTGGTCACCGACAAGTTTGTCGGTGTTCATGCCCAGACACATCGAGCAACCGGCATTGCGCCATTCAAAGCCGGCTTCGGTAAAAATTTTGTCCAGACCTTCTTCTTCGGCCTGCTTTTTTACCTGCTGTGAGCCCGGCACGACGATTGCCTGGACGCCGTCGGAAACCTGTTTGCCTCGGGCTATCTCGGCTGCTGAACGCAGATCGCTCAGTCGACCGTTCGTGCAGCTCCCGATAAACGCGACGTCGATATTGACGCTGCCCATCTGCTGTCCAGGCACAAACTGCATGTGCTTGTAGGCAAGCTCCGCGGTCGCGCTGTCTGCTCCTTCGAAAGAACTTGGATCCGGCAGGCCTTCGTCGACGCCGACACTCTGGCCGGGCGTCACGCCCCAGGTGACCATGGGGGGAATATCCGCGCCATTGAACTTCACAACGTCGTCGTATTCGGCGTCAGGACCCGAAGCCATTGACTGCCAGTGCTCGACGGCCTTATCCCACACGTCGTCACCGGGCGCGTACTCGCGGCCTTTGAGGTAGTCGTACGTTGTCTGATCGGGATTGCAGTATCCAACCCGGGCACCGCCCTCAATGGCCATGTTGCAGACCGTCATTCGGCCTTCCATGGTCATGTCGTCGAATACCTTGCCAGCGTATTCATAGGCGTAACCAACGCCGCCCTGAACGCCAAGCTGTCGAATGATGTACAGCGTGACATCTTTGGGCTCAACGCCCGGGCCGAGTTCGCCGTCGATTTCGATGCGTCTTACTTTCAGCGGATCGACGGACAGGCACTGGGATGCCAGAACATTGCCGACCTGGCTGGTACCGATGCCAAATGCGATGGAGCCGAACGCGCCGTGGGTTGCCGTATGGGAATCACCACAGGCAACGGTCATGCCGGGATGAACCATGCCAAGCTCGGGGCCGATCACGTGCACGATGCCCTGGCGACCGGAGTCAAAATTCAGGAACTTGACGTTGAAGTCCCTGGTGTTTTTTTCCAGCGCCGCCATCATGTTTTCGGCTTCCGGATCCGCGTACGGTCGAGCCATGTTGTCGGTAGGAATGATGTGATCAACAGTCGCAACGGTGCGGTCGCGATAGGCGACATCGAGATTGCGCTCTTTCAGCATGTCGAACGCCTGGGGTGTCGTCACTTCATGAGTGAGGTGCAGTCCGATAAAAAGCTGGAACTGGCCGGTCGGTAACTGGGTTACGACGTGGGCGTCCCAGACCTTGTTGTACAAGGTATTGCGCGCCATGAGCGAATCTCCGTGTAAAAATGGGTTCAGTGGGTTATGGGTGGTGTCACGCGCGTTGCTGGCAAATTGACAGCGAATCGATTGCGAAATCTGAAAAGGACCGTCGGATCACCGGCTCAATTTGAGTTTCTCTCGAATCGTGAAAGCCACCCGGCAGCCTGTCACCAGTGGTGAACCGGCCACCCTTTAATATGTCACTTCATTTTGTCATACCGCCTCGCCGAACTGCCACTCCCGGAGTCAGTGCTTGGTATACTGGCGACCCCGCAGTTCCCCGCGATTCCAGACCGATTGCCGGTGCTTTTCGAATGATCCAGCGCGATTTTGATGCGCAATCCTGCATTGAGCCGGCGGTCGGGAATCCCAACGACACGTATCGACGCGACAGTCGCTGCGTCTGAAGAGTGAGTATCGAACCATGGCTTATCAAGCTGGCCGTCATTTTCTGCAGATTCCAGGTCCATCCAACGTACCCGATCGCGTGCTGCGGGCGATGTCCGCGCCGACAATGGATCACCGAGGTCCCGAGTTTCAGAAACTTGGCGCTGAAATTCTTGAGCGCCTGAAACCGATCTTCAAAACCGAGAGCAAGGTCATTGTTTTCCCGAGTTCCGGTACCGGCGCCTGGGAGGCGGCCATCGTCAATACCCTGAGCCCGGGTGATCGAGTGCTGATGTTTGAAACCGGACAGTTTTCGACGCTCTGGTACAACATGGCAACCAAGCTGGGTCTTGACGTCGTTCTGGTGCCGGGTGACTGGCGCACCGGTGCTGATCCACAGGTGGTCGAGGAAAAGCTGCGGGATGACGCTTCGATCAAGGCAGTGATGGTTGTGCATAACGAAACATCCACCGGCGTTACCAGTCGGATTTCGGAAGTTCGCGACGCCATGAATCGTGTCGGACACGACGCGCTGCTGCTCGTGGATACGATCTCGTCTCTGGGTTCGATTGACTTTCGCATGGACGAGTGGGGCGTAGACGTAGTGGTTGCGGGATCCCAGAAAGGACTGATGCTGCCACCGGGACTTGGCTTTACGGCCGTCAGCGAGAAGGCAATCAAGGCATCCGAGTCCGCGAGTTTTGTCCGCTCCTACTGGGACTGGAGCGATATGCTGGCTTCGAACAAAACCGGATTCTTTCCGTACACACCGGCAACCAACCTGCTTTACGGCCTTCGCGAGGCCCTGATCATGCTGATCGACGAAGAAGGGCTCGACAACGTGTTTGCTCGCCACGATCGACATGCCGAGGCAACACGACGCGCGGTCAACGGCTGGGGGCTTGAGGTGCTGGCAACCAATCCGGCCGAGTACTCCAGCGTGCTGACCACGGTGATGGTCCCCGAGGGCCATAGTGCCGACAACGTTCGGGCAAAAATTCTCGAGAACTTCGACATGTCTCTTGGCACCGGTCTTGGCAAAGTCGCCGATCGCGTGTTCCGTATCGGACACCTTGGTGACTTTAACGATCTCGCACTGATGGGCACACTCGCTGGCTGCGAGATGGGTCTGGGCATTGCCGGAGTTCCTCACCAGAAAGGCGGTGTTCAGGCTGCGATGGAATATCTTGCCGGCGCCGAAGCCGCCGCGACCCGCGCCGCGTAAGCGATGGCCGACACGGACATTTTGCTGGAGGAAGATGACGGCATTGTCACCGTCATCTTCAATCGCCCGGAGAAACTCAACGCGCTGACCAAGGCCATGTGGAAACGGCTGGGCGATGTCATGCTTGAACTCGACGGACGAGAAGATATTCGCTGCATCGTATTGCGTGGTGCCGGAGAAAAATCCTTTGCGCCGGGTAACGACATATCGGAATTTGAAACCGATCGATCCAACGTTGAACAGGCGCGCACCTACGGTGCAATCATGGCGCGTACCCTGGGGGCGGTGGCTCAATGCCGACACCCGACCCTTGCGATGATTCATGGAATTTGCGTCGGCGGGGGGCTTGAGATCGCCGCGTGCTGCGACATGCGTATCTGCGGTGAGTCCAGTCGTTTTGGCGTGCCGATCAACAAACTGGGTCTGGTCATGGCCTATGCCGAGGTCGAAGGTCTGGTGAAACTGGCCGGCAAGGCGGTGGCACTGGAGATCCTCCTCGAGGGACGGGTGTTCGATTCCGCGGAAGCAAAAGACAAGGGTCTGGTGAATCGCGTCGTCAAAGATGACGAGGTCGAATCCGAATCGAAGGCGGCAGCGAGGCGAATTGCGGACGGCGCCCCGCTGGTAGCGCAGTGGCACAAGAAATTCATTCACCGGCTGCAGGATCCGGCTCCATTGACCGATGCCGAGATTGACGAAGGCTACGCCTGTTTTGGAACCGAGGATTTTCAGATCGGTTACCGGGCATTTCTGGCCAAGCAAAAACCGCAATTCAGAGGCCGCTGACACGACGCCATGCGTGAGCTTGTCGATCGAATCCGTGCCGAAGGCGTTCATGTTGGTGGTGGCATCGTCAAAGTAGACGGCTTTCTCAACCACCAGGTCGACGCGGGATTGATGACACGCATTGGACAGTGTTTCGCCGAACACTTTGATCCTGAAGCGACCGGCAGTATCACTCGCGTCATCACGGCCGAAGTCAGCGGTATCGCGCCCGGGCTGCAGACCGCGGCCGCACTCGAAGTGCCTCTGGTGTTCGCGCGCAAGCACCGGTCACGAGTCATGACGGACGAATACTATTTCGCACCCGCAACCAGTCGAACAAAAGACGAAGACGTCAATCTGATGATTTCAAGAAGCTATCTGGTGCCTTCAGATCGTGTCCTTGTGATTGACGATTTTCTCGCCACCGGCTCGTCGGCAGCGGCGCTCGCGACTCTGGTTCAGGCCAGTGGCGCGACGCTGTGCGGAATTGGTTGCGTCATTGAGAAACCGGCAGAAGAAGGTCGTAGCCTTCTTGAGACGTTTGGTGTGCCGGTCGTGTCTCTCGCGACCGTCGATCTGGTAAACGACGCTGTAATCGTCGGTTAACGCCTGCTGGGATATATTCCGTATTCGCTCGGAATGCAGGTGGCTGAATGCCATCGACACCGTCGTTTACCGCACCGGGACGATTCCAAGATTTTTACCCGCTGACCTCGAGTTGGGTCGCACTACAGTGTTGGTATGTTCAAGCTCGTTACTTACAACATTCAGTCAGGTATCGGCACCAGTCGAGCGCATCAGTATTTTACTGAAGGCTGGAAGCAGCTGTTGCCGCACTCAAAACAGCAGATGTTGTTGCGCTCCATTGCGCAGGTCGTCGCGGATCACGATCTTGTTGGTCTGCAGGAAGCCGACATTGGCAGTCTGCGATCGGGCTACATCAATCAGGTTGAATACGTCGCCAACTGCGCGGGCTTCACCCATGTGCACTCGCGAACCAATCGCAAGGTAGCAAATCTGGCAACGTCCGCGGTGAGCGCAATGAGCCAGTTGCCCGTAACCAACGTTCGCGAAATTCGATTGCCGGGGCGAATCCCGGGTCGCGGGGCGCTTGTTGTTGATGTCCCGGGTCAGAATTCGACGCTCACCGTGGCGGTCGCACATCTGGCACTTGGTCGGCGTGATCGCATGTCTCAGGTTGATTATCTCGGGGATATTCTTGGCGACAGCGAGTGCGCGGTTCTGATGGGCGACATGAACTGCGCGGCCTCTGGCCCTGAGTTCGAGCTGCTGAATCGGCGCTGCGGGCTGACGCCAGCGGTTGCGGTTGAGTCGCGGACATTTCCGAGCTGGCGCCCGCTTCGCGGGATCGATCACGTCCTGGTGTGTCCCGATATCACCGTTGAGCACTGCGAAGTGCTGAATCACACCTATTCCGACCATCGTCCCATCAGCGTCACCCT
>CALHMG010000108.1 GCA_938034705.1 uncultured Gammaproteobacteria bacterium | reverse complement strand
TGAGCCCTTGCCTTCGCGTATGACAGAGCCGGCATCAAAATTCCCAAAGCCACCGGCCGGAAGAACCGCACGTGCGCGATCGATCCACTGTTGCTGTGTTGTTGTCATCGTCTTCTCCCTGTTTCGTAGTTCTGGGGATGGTGTCTGAACGCAGACGGTCGCGATCCGTTCACGGGATGCCGCGCCGCCGACTATCCCGGGTAGTGTGCAAATGGCTCTCGTAAAAATTCTTCCGCAGGCTCAATCCCGATTCCCGGTGTATCGGTCAGCGTGATCTTGCCACCGACGTTACGAGCCCCGAGCCCGTGGGCAAAATCATCAGTCAGATGAGGCTGACAAAGCCATGAGCCGAGACGATGGGTCTCGGGTGTCGACAAAGCCAGATGAATCGCCGCGGTATCCGCGAGGACCGTGCCACCGACATCTTCGATATGCATGTTCCAGCCAACGCTCACACCAAAGTCCCGCACCTGACGAGCCTTCGACAGCCCTCCCAGTCTGTTCGGTTTTACCTTTACGCCCTCGCAGGCGCTGTCGCGCCAGGCGACGAGGTGATCTTCGAATGTGTGCAGACATTCATCGAGCATGATCAGCTGCGGCGCGTTGTTCCGCACGTGCAGACACTGGGAGTACGTTTCGCACGGCTGTTCAAACCACCCTCTCGCGCTGACCGAATTCATCACCTCGACCGCAACCGCCGGTGTCCAGGCCCGGTTGACGTCAAAGGTGATCTTTTCGCCTCTCAAACGAGCCGACTCTATCGCCTCGATGCGAGCGATGTCCGATGCCGGATCCGACCCGCCAACCTTGCACGAATGCACGCGGTATCCGTTGGCTCTTGCTGTCTCAACCAGCGCCACCATTTCCTCGGGCGTGCCGGTGGATATGGATGAATTGACATCAACGGCTTCACCTTCGCGACCGCCAAAGAGCTGATACAGCGGCTGACCCGCAGCTTTGCCGGCGATATCCCAAAGCGCCATATCAATGGGGGATTTTGCATAGAGGTGGCCGGGCAAGGCTTCGTCCATAAGCCGGTTAAGGCGCCCGATGCCGGCCGGATCCTCGCCGATCACGACCGGTGCGAGTAGCGCAAGGGCGGCGCGGGTCCCGTCACCAAAGGCGGGCAAATACGTGTTTCCCCAGGGACAACCCTCACCCCACCCGACGGTACCGTCACTGCACTCGATCCGAACAAAGGTCGAATCGAGGGTTTCAAATTTCAGCCGCCCGCCGGACAGCCAGTAGGGTTGCTTCAGTGGAAGCACTTTGCGCCAGACCGTTACTCCACTAATTTTCATGCCGGTAACCCTGTGTTGACTCGGAACACTGCTGACTGACGGCTAGCTCATAGTCACAACAATATTGCCGATGTGTTTTTTCTCGATAAACGCTTTTTGCGCCTGGACCAGTTCTCGCAGCGGCCAGACACCACCCACGAGCGGCTTTATTTCGCCGCGCTCGATATAGCCCACCAGATCCGCAAAGACGCCGGGCGGAACCACCGTTGCCCCTGTGAAAGTCAGATCGCGAAGATAGAAAGTTCGCAGATCCATCTCGACCATCGGACCTGCGATCGCGCCAGCGCACGTGTAACGACCACCGCGATCGAGGGCATCAATAAGTGTCGCCCACTCGCTCCCGCCGACTACGTCGGCAACCACATCGACAGAGTCCCGCCCTGTCGCATCAAACACCGCAGCCTTGAGATCGCCGGGACTGCGGGGCAGCACCGCGTGGGCGCCGACGGCGCGGACCTGCCCATGCTTGGATTCGCTTGCCATGCCGATGGTCGTTGCGCCGCGTCGATTGGCGAGCTGCACCAGTGCCGAACCGACACCACCTGAAGCACCGGGTATCAGCACCACGTCGCCGCTCGCCACACTCGCACGATTGAGCATGTTTTCCGCGGTAATGCACGCGGTCGCGAACGTCGCAAGTTCTTCGTTGGCGAGATCACAGTCGACGGCGTGTACGTGTCTTGCGTCTATCGCCACATAGTCCGCGAAACCACCATCACATTCAGAGCCAAAATAGCCGCACCCATCAAGCTCCAGCGGATTGTCCCAGTCGCGTAACCAGGTATCGATCATGACCCGTCGCCCGATGAGACCTGGATCAACACCGGCGCCGGCGGCGACCACCGTGCCGGCGACATCGGCGCCCTGGATCCTGGGGAATTTCAGCGACAGCCCGCCCCAGCTTGCGTCTTCATCGTCGGCTTCCTCAAACGCACCACCGGTGGTGTTCTCCGAAACGCCTTTGGAATACCACGCGGTGCGCGTGTTGACATCGGTGTTGTTCAGGCCGCACGCGTGCACCTGCACGAGCGCCTCCCCCGGCCCCGCCTCGGGCGTCGGCCAGCGGTCGTGGTATTCCAGTTTGTCAAAGTCGCCGTGACCCGTGAGCACAACAGCCTGCATGGTTTTAGGAATTTCATGCGACATTTTTTAGTCCCTGATCTGAAATTCAGCAGAAGCGGTCACGCATCAACCCGTGGTCGCTCACTCGCGGGATCAAACGCCGGTTCCGCCAGCACCGTCGCGGCACGCGGTTCACCCAGAATCACAACCTCGAGTTCAGTTCCCGGCTCGGCCGCGCTTGGCGAGACATAGGCAAACGCAAGTATCCGGTCAACGCTGTGACCGTAGGCAACAGAACTCGTCGAGCCAACGCGTCGGCCGTTGTGCAGCACCGCCTCACCGCCGTGACCGTCAGTGTCGCCTTCGGGTTCGATATCGAGATAGACGCAGACCCACGGCATGTCGTTCGCGAGACTGTGAGCCGTTTCGGCCTTGCCGGCGAAGTCCGGTTTATCCATTTTCACAAAGCGCATGACGTCGGCCTCGGGCAGCGTGACCTCGTTTGTCAGTTCACCGGCACCCTTGAATGCCTTCTCCATGCGCATCGCGTTCATGGCGAAGGATCCGTAGTCCGCAATGTCGTGATCGACACCGGCTTCCCACAGCGCATCGTACACGGCGAGCATATCCTCGCGCGGTCCGTGAATCTCCCAGCCAAGCTCACCCGCATAGGAAAGCCGCATCGCCCACATCGTTTTGCCGGCAATATCGATTTGCTGCGCCGTCAACCATCTGAAAGAAGCGTTGTTAAGAGGCGCTGACGTCGTTGACTTGAGAACGTCGCGGGACCGCGGGCCCTGCAGAGCGATAGCCGCCCAGGCGTCGGACAGGGTTGTGATGGACAGGTCACCACTCTTGTTGCGCTGATTGAGGTGATCGACCAGTCGCTGCTCAAAGAACGCGGCACACACAAGATAGAACCGCGACTGATCCAGACGCACAATGGTCACCTCGATTTCAATCCTTCCGCGTCGATTCAGCAGATGCGTCAGGATAATTCCACCAGCTTTTTTTGGCAGTCGATTGGGAATCAGTGACTCAAGAAATTCTTCCGCGTCGGGTCCCGATACCTCAACTTTGGTAAACGCCGATATATCCATGATGCCAACCCCGGCACGCACGGCCCTGACTTCCTGTCCGACCATCTCGTGCACAACGTTGCGCCTGAACGAGTAGTGATCGTGCTGTTCAACACCTTCTCTCGCAAACCATCGTGGACGCTCGTGACCAAAGACCTCTTCATACACCGCGCCTTTGGCTTTAAGGCGCTCGTACAGCGGGCTCGGCTTTATCGGTCGACCGTCCGGCCTGTTGAAATGCGGAAACGGAATCTCGTGACGCAGACAGTAGTCTTCGCGGGCCTTGACGACCTGCCATTGCTTATCGGCGTAATCGCCAAAACGCCTTGGATCGAAATCACGCATGGAAATGTCGGCAGAGCCGTGCACTATCCACCGCGCCAGCTCCCGCGTCAGCCCCGGCCCCCAGCCAATACCAATCTGGGTACCGCAGCAGCACCAGTAGTTGCTGACGCCCGGCGCCGGACCAATCATCGGATTGCCGTCGGGTGGATGCGAAATGGCGCCGTGCACCTCACGCTTGATGCCGAGCTCCGCAAGGACAGGCATTCGCTCCATTGAATTTTCGAGCCAGGGGAGAATTCGATCGTAGTCAGCCGCAAAGAGCTCGTTCTCGGCTTCCCAGGGACACTCGTCGATCCAGACGGGGTTGGGGTTTTGCTTCTCGTAGATCCCGATAAGGCCGGACTTCTGCTCCATTCTGATGTAGCCGGAAACTTTCAGATCATCGCGAACGACGGGCAGTTCCTCAGTCAGATCCAGAAATTCCGGCACCGTGTCCGTGACAAGATAGTGATGGGTCATTGAAGTCATTGGCAGCTGCAGACCGCTCCATTCGCCCATCTGGCGTGCGTAGGTTCCGCCGGCATTAACGACGTGTTCGCACGTGATGTCGCCCTGCTCTGTCGACACCAGCCATTCTCCATTCGGCTGTTGCCTGATATCGGTCGCGCGGCATCGCCTGATAATTTTTACGCCAAGCTGTCGCGCGCCCGTGGCAAGTGCCTGGGTGACACCCGACGGATCAACGTGCCCGTCTTCCGTGGTGTGCAGCGCACCAAGCATGCCCTCGGTGTTGTAAAACGGGTGCAGTTCAGAAATTCTTGCCGGGGTCACGATCTCCATCGGAAACCCCAGCGCGCGGCCAACGCTCATCGTGTGACGCAACCAGTCCATCTCATCCTCGGTGTACGCAACACGCAGTGAACCGCACCCGTGCCACGTCACCGACTGGCCCGTTTCCTTTTCAAGCGCGCCTGAATAAAGACCGATGTTGTAGTCAACACACTTGCCAAGCGAAAAACTCGATGTCGAGTGGGTGATCTGTCCCGCCGCGTGCCAGGTTGAGCCCGACGTGAGCTCAGCCTTCTCGAGGAGGACGACGTCGCTGACGCCTTCGTGGGCGAGATGGTAGGCAAGGCCACATCCCATCACGCCTCCACCAACGATCACGACGCGAGCCGAGGACGGCAGACTGGTTGCTGTGGACAATCGATGAATCTCCGCAAATGCGCCGCGGGACAGGCAAACACCGCGAACAGCTGTATTTTCAGGGTCTACAAAACACTTCAGAACCGCTTGCAAAGGCTAATCGAACATTTGTACGATCGTCAACTATGAATGACATGAATGTACCAGCAACCTCCAGCACGGTGCTCGAGAACCTCAGCGACCAGCTGCCAACGCTCACGCCCGAGGTGCGCAAGGCCGCGGCCTACGTGCTTGAGAACCCGAACGATGTCGGTGTCAGCTCCATCCGCGAAATTGCCGAGTCGGCCAAGGTAAAACCGAACACCTTTGTCCGGATGGCGCGTTCTTTCGGGTTTGACGGATACGACGAGTTCAGAGAACCGTTCAGGGAAGAAATCCGGCGAGGTGAACCGAGTTTTCCAGATCGCGCCCGCTGGCTTCAGTCACTGTCCAAGGGCGGCAAGCTGGGCGCCCTGTATGCAGACATGGCGTCGAGTTCCATCGCCAACATCGAACAGACCTTCGCCGCGACTGACGCAACGAGTATCAAAGCGGCAGCTGACGCCATCGTCGGTGCCAGACGTACCTATGTTCTCGGTGTTGGACTCAATCACTCTATTGCGCGAAATTTTGCCTATCTCGCTGACATGGCGGTCGACAACGTTGAGGCGATCCCGCGGGACGGCAGTCTCGCCATAGACGACGCCAGCAGCGCAACCGGTGACGATGTGCTGATCGCAATGACGTTTAAACCCTACCGTACCGATGTCGTCGAGGCGGTGGAGATCGCACGCAGTCAGAACGCGACGATTATCGGCATCAGCGACAGCCCGGCATCACCTGTCATTGCCGGCAGCGAACACGGCTTTGTGGTCCATACCGATACGCCGCAGTTTTTCACCTCGGTCTGCGCCGTCAGTGCACTTCTTGAAACGCTTATCGCGTTCGTTGTGGCCGATGCGAGTCCGAACGTGATTGCCAACATCGAAAACTTTCACGAACGACGTCGCCGACTCGGCGTTTACACATCGCACCATGACTGACTCAACTGCCCCAACGCTGTCACTCGAAGCACGTTACTACACAGACGCCACGATCTATCAGCGTGAGCTCGACGGCCTGCTGAGCGAAACATGGCAGTACGCGGGCCACGTCTCACAGATTCCTGAACCCGGCGACTACTTCTGTTTCGAAATTGCCGAACAGAATCTGTTCTGTGTGCGAGATCAATCTGGCGAAGTCCGCTCGTTCTACAACGTCTGTCAGCATCGTGCCCACGAACTTGTAT
>CALHMG010000107.1 GCA_938034705.1 uncultured Gammaproteobacteria bacterium | reverse complement strand
GGGTTTCTGCATGCTGTGTCATGGCGTCTCGCACCGCTTGCCGGTGCCATAGGTTATGATCGCCAGATGCTGTAACCGTCATTATTACAAACAAATTCAAGTCGTGTATCGCTATGCCTGAACCTGCAAACACCGGCGCCGCCAGCGTCCCGACTGATCCGGTAACCGCTCGCCTGGAACACTGCTACACAGGCATCATCCACGACATCATGCGCGAGATGGGATATCGCGATTTTACGCTCCCGGCTGAAATCGCGCCGATGGTTCCCGGCACCAAGCTCGCTGGACCCGTGTTCACGGTCAGGGGGCGCGTCGACAAGGGTGCCAGCCCTCACGATACGCTACTTGGCTGGACCGGACTGCTGTCAAAGGCAAAGCCCGGACATGTCTGGCTCGATCAGCCGAACGACGATGAAGTGGCGCACATGGGGGAACTCTCGGCCGAGACTCTGCAGTACAAGGGAGTGCGCGGTTTTATCTCCGATGGCAAGGTGCGTGACGTCGAGTTCATGCTCAAACTCGGGTTTCCCGTGTGGTCGCGCGGGTACACGCCGCGCGATATCGTCAGTCACTGGCTTCCGGACGCATTCGACGAACCGATCGTGATCGGACCTGTGACCGTGCGCCCCGGGGATTATGTGCTGGCCGATCTTGACGGCATTATTCTGATCCCCGCAGATCGAGTCACCGAAATTCTGGATCTGGCGGAAGCCGCGATCAGTACTGAAAACCGGATTCGCACCGCCATTCTGGACGGCATGGATCCACAGCAAGCCTATTTAAAGTACGGGAAGTTTTAATGCGACTTAAAAACAAAAAGGCGGTGGTGACAGCTGCCGGTCAGGGAATTGGCAAAGCGTCGGTACTCGCAATGGCGGCCGAAGGTGCGGCAGTCACCGCAACCGACATTAACGCCGATACGCTCAAGGCGTTTGACGGGGTCGCGAACGTAACGACAAGCGTCGTCGACGTAACCAACGCTTCCGCCGTTGCATCTGCGGCGGCCGAAATTGGTCCCGTCGACGTGTTGTTCAACTGCGCGGGTTTTGTCCATCATGGGTCAATCCTGGAGGCAACCGAGGAAGAATGGGATTTTGCGTTCGACCTGAACGTCAAATCGATGTTTCACACGATTCGGGCATTTCTGCCCGCGATGCTCGAGACCGGCGGCGGATCGATCATCAACATGTCGTCGCTCGCGTCCAGTTCCAAAGGAGTGCCGGTACGATGTATCTACGGCGCGTCAAAAGCCGCCGTGGTTGGTCTGACGAAATCGGTTGCCGCCGACTACGTCAGCGAGGGCGTTCGCTGTAACGCGATCTGTCCCGGAACGGTAGAGTCCCCATCGCTTGAAGATCGAATGCGCGCACTTGGTGATTACGACAAGGCCCGCGCTGCCTTTATTGAACGACAGCCAATGAAACGTCTCGGCAAGGCCGAGGAGATTGCCTCGCTGGTGGTCTACCTCGCGTCTGACGAGTCTGCTTACACAACCGGCCAAACGCATCTCATCGACGGTGGCTGGGCAACCTGATCGAGATCTGCATCTGAATTTCAAAACTGCTTTTGCGAACTAGTCGCAGCAACCTTGTTAATGGAGACATCAATTCATGAAACTACTTCGATTTGGAGATGCCGGCTCAGAAAAGCCCGGCATGCTGGACGCCGAAGGTAATATCCGCGATCTCTCGGGCTTTATCAGTGATATCGACGCATCAACGGTAGACGATGCAAGCATTGCGAAGATTCGAGAGCTGGACCCGAGTGCGCTGCCTCTGGTCTCGGGCAATCCTCGAATCGGGCCCTGTATCGGCAACCCCGGCAAATTCGTCTGCATTGGACTCAACTATTCCGACCATGCGAAAGAGTCCGGTCTCGATATACCGACGGAGCCTGTAGTTTTCATGAAGGCAACCAACTGCATCGTGGGGCCTGATGACGACACGGAAATACCGCGCGGTTCGGTCAAGACCGATTGGGAAGTTGAGCTCGGATTTGTCATGGCCAAAGACGCCAAGTACGTCGACGAGGCCGATGCCCTCGACTACGTGGCTGGTTATTGCGTCGTCAACGATATCTCCGAACGCGAGTTTCAGATTGAGCGTGGCGGTCAGTGGGTTAAGGGAAAGTCCTGTGACACGTTTGGTCCGGTCGGTCCCTGGCTTGTGACTCGTGATGAAGTTCCAGATCCCGGCAATCTCTCGATGTATCTGGACGTCAACGGATCGAGGATGCAGGACGGTCACACGCGGACAATGATTTTTTCCATCGCCCACATCATTCACTACCTGTCTCAACACATGAGTCTTCAGGCGGGCGATATCATTACAACCGGAACACCTCCAGGTGTTGGACTTGGCATGAAGCCGCCTACGTTTCTCAAGGCGGGTGACGTCGTCGAGCTCGGGATCGAGGGCCTCGGCGATCAGAAGCAGACCTGTGTAGCCGCGGCAACTTAAGTTCGTTTGCGGTCCCTTCGAGGTCGCTTCGGCGACCTCTTTTGTTCCTCTCGGGGAACAACATCGTAGTTCTCAAGAGATAGACAATGACCAAGCCAAAAATTCTCGTGACTCGCCTGATGCCGCCTAATGTCGAGAAGCGAATCGCTCGTGACTACGACGCGATCACCAATCCAGGTGACGACAAGATGACGGCCGAGCAGATCATCGAAGCAAGTGACGGCAAAGACGGCGTCCTGTGCTGCGGTGGCGACCCGATGAATGCCGACACCATGTCCAGGCTGCCGGACAGCGTTAAGATCGTGTCCACCTACTCGGTGGGTTTTGAGCACGTCGACGTCGAGGCAGCACGTAGTCGCGGCATAGTCTGCACCAACACGCCCGATGTGCTGAACGACGCAACGGCTGATGTGGCGATGCTCTGTCTGCTGGGCGCGGCGCGCCGGGCATCGGAGGCAGATCGCTTCCTGCGCTCCGGTCAGTGGAAGGTCTGGCACTCGACGCTGCTGCTTGGTGTGCATCTTGGGGGAAAGCGACTCGGTATCTACGGTATGGGTCGTATCGGACGCTGTGTCGCGCAGCGTGCCCGTGCCTTTGGCATGTCAATTCACTATCACAATCGATCAAGGCTTTCGCCAGACCTCGAGCTCGACGCGACCTATCACGAGACACCGGAGAGCCTTCTCGGCGTCAGCGACTTTCTGTCAATCAACGCACCCTCCTCCTCGTCTACCGTCAAGTTTCTGAACGCAGAGCGAATCGCGCTCATGCCGGATGGTGCGGTAGTCGCCAACACGGCGCGCGGTGAACTCGTCGATGATGATGCACTTATCGCTGCGCTCAAATCGGGCAAAGTGTCGTTCGCCGGCCTCGATGTGTTTGCGGGTGAGCCAAAGCTGGATCCAAGATACTGCGAACTTGAAAACACGCTGTTGCTTCCTCACATCGGCAGCGCAAGTGACAGCACCCGTGACGACATGGGCTTTTGCTGCCTGAACAACATGGACGCGTTTTTCGCGGGCAAGCCAACTCTCAATCCACTTTAAGCGTGAATTTGCAGCGCGTTAACTCAAAGACGAACCGATGAGTGATTTGACCCCAACCGCACGCCTCGAAGGCCATATTGTCGAAAACTCGTTTGACGACCTGTCACCCCAGGCGGTGCTGGCCGTTAAAACGTTTGTCCTGGACACGCTCGGCGTTGCAATGTCAGGCGCGAACGCGGCCTTTGCGGATGAAGTGCGTGAAGGACTATCCAAATGGTCGGCAGGCGACGAAGCACGCGTCCTCGGAACCGATCTGCGCACGACTGCCGGTTCTGCCGCGATGATGAACGCGTTTAACGCACACTGTCAGGAGTATGACTGTGTTCACGAAGGCGCCGTGGTGCATCCACTTGCGACCATACAGCCGGCTACACTCGCGTGGTGTGAACGCGAATCCGCCAGCCGCAAGGTCACCGGCCGTGAGCTGATCGAGGCGCTTGCGACCGGGGTCGACATATCCACAACGATCGGCGTCTCGTCGAACGCCACGCTGAAGTTTTTTCGACCGGCAACGGCTGGCGTGTTTGGCACCGCCGCGGCGATTGCCAAACTCTCCGGACTGCGTGGCGAGCCCCTGTCGTCTGCCATGGGCCTGGCGCTGGCGCAGTGTTCGGGCACGATGCAGCCCCACGACGAAGGCCTCTGTACGCTCGCGGTTCAGGTCGGATTTGGTGCGAGATCCGGTCTGCAGGCCGTCGATATGGCCATGACCGGGGTGCCCGGCCCAAAAGACTGGCTGGAAGGACCCCACGGTTATCTCAAACTCTTTGAGGGAGACTGGACGCTGGAGCCCAGAGTGGATGAGCTCGACACCGTTTCGCGCATCACTGAAGTCAGCCACAAGCCCTTTCCGAGCGGTCGTGCCACCCACGGCGGCGTTGACGGGCTGCTGCAGCTCAGAGCGATTGGAGTGCGCGAGGAAAACGTTGAGAAAATCGAAATCCATGTTCCGCCACTGATTGAGAAACTCGTGGGCCGACCGGTCAACGACACGATGGGCGTCAACTACGCCAGACTGTGTCTTCAGTACGTTGGCGCTATCGCCCTGATCGACGGGACAATCGAAGTCACAGACTATGCGTTCGATCGAATCCGCAACAAGCGCCTTCAGGCTCTTGCCGAGCGAATTCATATCGTCGTAGACGACAACCCCGACCCTAACGCCCTGTCACCACAGCGTGTTGTTGCTCATCTTGTGACTGGCGAAACGCGTGAAGTCGTCATCGCCAACACGCTGGGATCGCCGGCTAACCCCTTGACGCGAGACCAGCACCTGGACAAATTCAGGCGCAACTGGAAATTCGCACCCGCGAGCCTCTCGGCAGATCGCTGCGAGCGGGTGATCGAGACCGTCGACCATCTTGAAGCGCTCGATGACGTTACTCGACTGATCGATCTGCTCGTCCCATGACCGTCGAGCTGCAAACGGACAAACTGAAG
The DNA here is from genome assembly GCA_938034705.1 of uncultured Gammaproteobacteria bacterium. Classification (GTDB taxonomy): domain Bacteria; phylum Pseudomonadota; class Gammaproteobacteria; order Arenicellales; family CALHMG01; genus CALHMG01. Next base: position 5,215 of record CALHMG010000107.1, on the reverse strand, counting down.
AGTCCGGTTGGCAAAGTGACGCTGGTCTCTCGCGACGGCAAGCTGGTGGTGCTTGATTTTGAAGACAACGATGAACGTATTGCCGGGATCCTCAAAGCACGCTTTGGCGACTTCCGCCTCAAACGTGTCAGGAACCCCCACGGCTTCACCGAGTCCGTGCAGCGTTACTTTGATGGGGAGCTGAACGCGCTGGACAAGCTCGCGACCGATCCTGGCGGGACACCTTTTCAGGCGAAGGTCTGGAAAGCGCTGACCAAAATTCGCTGTGGGCGTACGGAAAGTTATGGCGATCTTGCCAGTCGGATCGGCCGGCCAACGGCAAGTCGCGCTGTCGGCGCCGCCAACGGCCGCAACCCGGTTGCGCTTGTGTTGCCGTGTCATCGCGTTGTGGGCTCTAACGGAACGCTCACCGGCTATGCCGGCGGGATTCATCGCAAAGAGTGGCTGCTCAAGCATGAAGGCGCCCTGCTGCTGTGAGTGACGATATAGAGCTTCAGGTCGACTCGAACGTCGGCACCATCTCTTTGAATCGGCCGGCGCGCAAAAATGCGGTAACGCTGGCGATGTGGCAGACCCTGCCTACGCTGGTAGATGAGGTTGAGTCACGCCCTGATGTTCGTGTGGTGGTTGTCCGCGGCGCCGGGCAGGACGCCTTTGCTGCGGGGTCGGACATAAACGAGCTGCCGAAAGTCTACGAAAGCCCCGAGACCAGCGCCGACTACGATCGGACCATGCTCGATGCACAAAAGCGTCTTGCCCACTGCGCCAAGCCCGTCATCGCAATGATTCACGGGCCGTGCGTGGGTGGCGGTGTCGGCGTCGCCACAGCGTGTGATCTGCGATTCGCCGACAATGACGCGACATTTTGCGTTCCACCAGCGCGTCTTGGCGTGGTGTACGGTGTCTCCGCAACACGGCGTCTGATTGATCTCATCGGTGTCGCAAGCGCGCGGGACATGCTGTTCAGCGCCCGCACCCTCACGGCAGCTGAAGCGTGGCACCTTGGGCTCGTTGACAGAGTAGAGGCAAAGGAACGACTGCGCGATGCCGTGTTCGAATACGCTGACATGGTCAGCGCAAACTCGTCTCACTCAATTCGCGAGACCAAGTTGATTCTGCGAAGAATTCTTGACGATAACGCCGATGACGATGAACTTTATTGGCAAACCGTCCGAGAGTCTGTCGCGGGGCCGGATTTCGCCGAGGGTTTCAGTGCATTCAAGGCCCGGCGTAAGCCGGACTTTTCTAAAGGCTAGACGCTAACGCCGAGGCCATCTGAAGCAGTCTCGCATCCTCATGCCGTCGTGCCATCAGCTGCACGCCAACCGGCAGTCCGTTGGCGACACCTGCGGGCAGTGACAGAGCGGGACTGCCGTGCAGATTCGACAGCGCCGTGAGGTCAGCCTGGTTGTCGGGGACTCGTGCGTCAAAACTGAACGCCGTCTGTGGCGTTGTTGGAAGCGCAATCAGGTCGGCTTGCGCAAACGCGCTGTCGATCAGGCCGACCGCGGTCGCAATCGTTGCGTTGGCGTCGGCCAGCTTCGTCTCGTCCATCGCTGACACAAACTCTTGTGCCCGATGGAACACTCCTGAAAAGCCGTCCGGATCACTCGCGATACGCGCGCCATGAAATTTGATCGCACCGAGCTGTGCGTGAATAAAGCCCGCGCGTCTTATTTTGCCAAAATCGAAAGCGCCAAAGTCGAACGAGATCAACCTGGCGCCCAGTTCGGTCGCGAGCGAAATTGCGTGTATGTATTGACTGGCGACGCCATCATCGATTTCAAACTGACCGAAATCGGTAACTACAGCGATGGTTACGTCACGCAGATCCTTGCGCAACGGCGCTATCCAGTTCTGGGTCGGCGTGTCGTGCTGCGATGGTTCGTCGTTGCGGCACAGGCTGCGCATCGCAAGTACGAGATCGTCCACGCATCGAGCCATGGGGCCTGCGGTGTCGAGGTGTTCGGCAAGCGGTGTCATTCCGTTGATGCTCAGCGCGCCGTTCGTGGGTTTAAGACCAGCGATTCCGCAGTATGCGGACGGTACACGGACCGAGCCCAGCGTATCGGAGCCGATGGCAAGGGGTGCGTAGCCGGCAACGACAGCTGCGGCCGACCCGCCGCTGGACCCACCCGGCGTAAAACCCGGCCGCAGCGGGTTGTGGGTACGGCCGCTGAAGGGGTTGTCGTTGGTCGCCCCCAGCGCGCCTTCGTGCAGCGTGGTTTTGCCGAGTATGATCGCGTCGCCTTTGCGAAGGTTTGTAATGACGGGTGCATCAATCGATGGAACATTTTTCTCGTAAGACCGGATACCGGCTGTGGCCGGAAGACCGGCGACGTCGATGTTGTCTTTAACGACAACGGGTACACCAAACAAAGGCCCTCGATAGCGCGTGGACTGCTGATCGAGTTTTTTAGCCTCACGCCGTGCACCATCCGCGTCCACATGCATCATCGCGTTGACGGTGGCTTCATTTTTGTCGATTGCGCCAAGGCACTGTTCCATAACTTCGACGCAGCTGACCTCCCGCCGCGCTATGGCGCCGGCAACGGCAGCAGCGCCATCGGCCACAAGCTGTTTGAGTTCACTCATGAGGTACGCTCATCGACAAGGCGGATCGCCTTCTGGCGCGATTCGACCCCGGTTTCGTTGGCCAGGGACCCGACGGGTTTGAGCTGAACCTCCATCGCTACGCCAAGGCCCGCACGCAGCTTCTCGGCAAGCGCTGTGCCGACTTCAGCGTTGTCGCTGGTCGATTCAACATCCACGATCAGGATCTCGCGTCCCGAAGCATCGTGGCGATGTCGACAGAGGTATTCGCCATTTAGACCATGTTGTGTGTCTAGAAAGGTCGCGATCGCGTGGGGGAAAATATTGATCCCGCGCAACTTGATCATGTTGTCGGAGCGCCCGAGAAATCCGTCGATGCGATCGCAGTTCATGTCCAGTGCCGATGTGCCGGCGCGTAGGCTCGACACGTCGTGGGTGTTGAAGCGAATGATCGGATAGACATCGCTCGTAAACAGAGAAGTCACGACCATGTCCCCTTTTTCTCCAGCCGCTACCACGTGACCGGAATCGATATCCAGAAGCTCGAGCACGTGAGCATCCTGCATCACATACAGACCGTCGTGATCCGGGCCCTCCGCTGCGATGATCCCGGTGTCGCCAACGCCGTACCAGTCGAACACTTCCGCCCCGCCAAAACTGTCGCTCAGCGCCTCGGCGCCATCGAGCCCGATATGTCCGCTGATCATCCGGATGCCGAGGTCAGAGCGGGGATCGATTTCGAGTTCACGCGCCGTCTGGGCCAGAATCTTGAAATAGTCGGCGAAGCCGACCAGAACGGTCACTCCGAAATCCCGCATCAGTTCAATCTGACGACGCGAGGGTGTTTCTATCCCGGTGCCCGCCGAAAGGAATCGGGCACCGGTCCAGTGTGTAACCGCTTCACGAATATAGTGACCGCCGTTGACGAGTCCGTGCCCGTAGATTGACTGAACCACGTCTGCGGGTTGAAGTCCCTGAAACTGGTATGCCCTTGCGAGCAGCATGTTCTGAACTTCCCGGGTTCGAGGCCCAAAAACCAGAACCTGGGGATTGCCCGTTGTGCCTGTTGTGGTGTGTGTAATAACTGGCGGCCTGTCCGGGCTGGCAAAGTCTATGCCGTGGAAATCTCCCCACGGTGGCGCGCGGTCGATGCTCGCCATGATGTCGCTTTTGTCGAAAACAGGTAGCGATGGCAGATCGTCCAGGCCTTTGATGTCACCGCGCTGTAATCCTGCGTCGGACCAGAGTCGTTGATAAAACGGGACCTGCCACGCACGCTCGACAAGTTGCGAGAACAGGCGTTCCTGGTGTGTCTTAAGCTGTTCCGGGCTCCAGGTACGAAAACGGGACACGAAGTCTTCGCCGACCGGGAACTCCCGCAGCAATCCATCACGGTCGAGATGTCCGAAGTAGTCCGGGTGCCTGTTTTCGCTCATGAGTCGGAAGGACACACACTGCTGAAGTGGCGCGCAATCTGAAGTCTCGTGGCGGGCCAGACCCCCTCGTGCTGCTTCACATGTTTTATAAAGCGATCAAGAGCTCCGATTCGTCCGGGTCTGCCAATCACCCGCAGGTGAAGTCCAAGGGACATCATGCGCGGGCGCTTCTCGCCCTCTTTGTACAGGACATCGAAGGTGTCGATGGCGTATCTCAGCCAGTCATCCGGCGTCAGTGAAGGCGCCGTCCAGAACTTCATGTCGTTAGTGTCAATTGCGTAAGGCACGATAACCATTGGACGCTTACCGTCAACACAATCCACTGACGTCCAGAAAGGAACGTCACGGCTGTAGTCATCCATGTGGTATTCAAAACCTGCCTCACAGAGCAGGCGCCGGGTATTGGCTGTGTGCAGGTATCTTGACAGCCAGCCTTTTGGCGACTGTCCGGTAGATGTTTTGATCGACTCCACCGCGTCGGCAATAAACCGGGTTTCCGCGGCTTCATCCATCCGAAACTGATGTACCCATCGGTGGCCATGACAGCAGACCTCGTAGCCGTTTGCGCGAATTCTCCCGGCAAGCTCCGGGGCTCGTTCCAGCGCAACCGCTGCGGCCGTCACGGTTGCGGGGAGTCCGGCAGCTTCAAGACGATCAAAGACTCGATCTGCACCCTCGTTAATTCCGTACCGATAGTTGCTTTCATTGCCGTAGTTGCGCGTACCCTTACCCGGTACAACGCCCAGCTCATCGACGGGCTCTGGTCCGCGATCGCCATCGCTGACATTTGCTTCGGCGCCTTCTTCGACATTGACCACAATCGAGAGTGCGAGTCGTTTGCCCTGGGGCCATGTCCACTGTTGCATCGAGATCCTGAAACCCGGTTGTGGCCGTCGCCTACGCTACCGGTTGGCAACCACCCGAAATCAGTGTTGACGGGCGAATCTAACCGGGCGATGGAATCGACGTTATTTGAGAGGGGTCAAGTCTACTCCGCAGCACCCGGCTGGTACAAAAACCTGCGCCGGGTGTTCCGCTCGCGCACACTCACCAATACAATTGCCCGACCAGCCCCAGGCACGGATGCCCGAGCGCTGGACTAAATCCCAACCAGACATTTCTGTCGTTAGCGAGGACCACTCTGTCGGTCCCGGGCAGACTGCACTGTCGCTGTGCTGGAGTATCCCCACCATGAAAATAAAAGGACTGCGCACGGCGCTTGTCGA
>CALHMG010000106.1 GCA_938034705.1 uncultured Gammaproteobacteria bacterium | reverse complement strand
CTTGATGGGATACCTCGACAGCAACCCGACACCGAATCCTGGCGTGTCCATGTTGGTCGCCACGTGATATGACGCCGTTACGCTGCGCAGATTATCGATGTGGTCGGGAGTTACCTCGGTCAACCCGACAAGAGCGGGCTGCTCTCGATCGATGAGCGCCGCAATCAGATTGAACTGGCTATTGTCCTCACTCACGTTGATCGTCACGACTCTCGTGACGCTGGCGCGGTTGTCGGCTATGCCCGCGACCGCATCGTTGTGAGGTACCCAGTGAACCGCGAGAACAAGGGCGTGAAAAACCGCGAGACCCAGCGCGATAAACCCACCGACATAACGCTCGCGTACGACACACGCCGTGGCGAGAAGCAAACTGAATGAGGCCAGGTGCGGTCGGTAGTGCGTAAAGAGCTCAAGTGTCCAGTGCCGGTCTCCCAGCAGCACCACAACGGTCAGAATCAGCATCATGCCGATTAGAAGACGCAAAATACTTCTGTTTTGCCGACTATCAGACGTCGCGGAAAAATTCATGGCAGTTGTGACCTCGGTTTCGTATCGGGCTGGGGCCAGATAGAGCCGGGCAGATTAGAACGTTTGCCGGGGTGTTTTTGTCACATGGATGCGCGATCGACAAACCGTGCGATCAGTGGATCAACACGAGGTCCCAGTGATTCGCGACGACACATGATGACTCGATTGTGTATCGCCATCGAGACGCCCGTGGCGATCGGTGCGTCACTGGTCTGTCAGATTGGAGGCGCGCTATCGGGCGTACGACCCTGTTCCCGGGCCTCGAGCCAGTGATTCGCCCACTCGACATGCTGGCGCCTCGCTGCGGCAAACTCGTCAACCGCGCGTCGCACGCGCCTGTCGGCGCGCAAACTTCGATCCTGAGAAATGCTGCGCGCGAACCACGCCGGGTTAGCCAAGATCAAACCCAGACCAGTCACAGAACTCAAATCTGCCAGACGTCGAATCGATTCCACGGTACCGGACACTTCGGGGCGATCCGCACAATAGCTTGCGGCGACTTCAACAGCGGCCCGGTTTATCTCAGGCGATTCGACGAGTACCTTTTCCGCAAGCTGATACGATCTCGCACGTTCGCCGCGCCACCAGTGGCACAACATCGCGACCGACTTAAGATCCGTCCGCGATCCTGAGCGTTCAAGTCTGCGTTCGCAGTAGTCGATCGCGCCATCGAGTTGGCGTGCGCTGATCTGTCGTGCTGCAGGCAGCTGATCGATTACACCCATATCGATTTCGTCTGGTCTGATCTGATTTGGTGGGTCGGCATGTCAGCCCGTATTCACAGTTACCCGGCAATGACCGGCAACGGTCGTCCGGCTCAACGGACCCCGCGGCACCGTATTCTGTGTCCGGGACCTCACCCGGATCCCGGACGCAATTGTACCGTGGGCCTGAATGATTCAAATCCCGGAGCCGTACGTGTTAAACACCGCAATTTTTGTCCCATCTGTCGCTGTCTATCGCGGTTGTAGCCGCATGGTCGGGTTGTTTGAGTCGACCGCGACCGCATAAATTATCCTGACGGCGCTAAACTTCAGGGACTGTGCGGCAGAACGACTCGCATCCAAACCGGCGGATGCGGTTTGCGCCCTTCTTTCATTGCCCATCTTTTCTTGAGTCAACGAAATCGAGCTTACGACCCATGCACAATCAACAGCATTCAGAATTTTCCGGCCTGTTTTCAGGCGCAGCAACCGGGGTGACGCGTCTGCTCTCTGGACTCGTGGCACTCCTGATCCTCGGTGGATGCGCTACCAACCCGGTCACCGGCGGCAAGGACTTTGTTCTGATGTCGGAGGAGCAGGAAATCGCGCTTGGGCAACAGGCGAATCAACAGATTCTCAAGCAGTATGATGTTGTCGAAAACGACGAGCTGCAGAATTATGTCAGCGCACTTGGTGAAGAACTCGCAAGCAAAAGTCATCGGGAAAATCTGATCTTCAGATTCAAGTTGCTCGATGACTCGATGGTCAACGCGTTCGCTCTGCCTGGCGGATACATCTATATCACGCGCGGCATTCTGGCCTTCATGCAAAGCGAGGCTCAGCTCGCCGGAGTTCTCGGACACGAGATCGGTCATGTGACCGCGAGGCACGGGGTCAAACAGCAGAGCAAGGCCCAGGCCGCTCAGATATTTGGCGCCATCGTCGCGGCAAAGACGGGAAGCCGATCCGCGGCCAACGGTCTCAATATGGGTATCAACGCGGCACTCAGTGGCTATGGCAGATCACACGAGCTTGAAGCGGACAGACTCGGCGCAGAATATCTTGCAAGAACACAGTTCGATCCGGACGACATGCTGGATGTCATCGGCATCCTGAAAGACCAGGAGCAGTTCGAAAAGCAAAGAGCAGAGGCTGAAGATCGCGAGCCACGTTCGTATCATGGTGTCTTCGCATCACACCCGAAGAACGACACGCGACTTCAGGAAGTCATCGCAACGGTTAAACAGCTTGAAGGTCGCGGTGGCAATCGCGGCAAGGACAACGAAGCGTTTCTGCGCAAACTCGACGGCATGGTGTTCGGGCCCAGCGAAGACGAAGGCGTCACCCGGGGTAACCGTTTCTACCATCGCCAACTCGACCTCTACATGCAGTTCCCCCAGGGCTGGCGAATCGAAAATCAACCGTCGTCCATTGTGGCAGTCGCCCCGGATAATCAACAGGCCATCGTCGTCAAGCTTGAAGACCGAAGCCGACGCGAGCCACCAAGACGCTATCTCGAACGCAAATTCAACCAGTTCACTGACGGGTCCTACATCGGCTCGGGTATCGAAGGCTATGCCGGAGTCGCGCCCATGAACACCCCGTTCGGGCAGCGCAACGCGCGCATCGCTGCCGTGTACAAGGACGACCGGGTCTATCTCGTGCAGTCATCGAACAAGCGCGGGGTACCGGCCGCTAACGCGCTGATGTCTACCGCAGGCTCGATTCGAGGATTGACAACCGCGGAGCAGGATCTCGCCCGGGCCCGCCATATTGGTCTGCACCGGGTCCGACCCGGCGATACCTTTGCCAGCCTGGCGGCCAGCTCGTCGCTCACCAACTACGCCGAGGCTCAGCTCCGGTTGCTCAATGGCATGTACCCGGACGGCGAGCCGACGCCGGGGCAGTTGATCAAGATCGTTAAATGACGTGACAAGGCCCTAAAACACAGTGTCTGCGGTCGCCTGATGGCGGCCGTTTTCATTTTTGGTCCTGCGCGATGGTCAGATTACCGGTGAACGAGCATCACCCGGCCCCTTGAGGTTAAGATTGCGGTGGGGGACGTAAACGATTTTTGAGGAGAATTGTGATGAAAATCATAAGAACACTGATCGCACTGGTGGCGTTGGTTCCGGTGCTGGCATGGTCTCAACCGACCAATATGGTGGTCTTTGGAGACAGCCTTTCAGACAACGGCAACCTGGCAACGCTTGCGACTGGCACACCACTCGGCAACGCGATCACCAGCCCACCTTACGACAACGGACGCTTCACCAACGGCAAGGTCGCTGTCGAGGTTCTTAACGACCTGTTGAACTTCCAGCCGCTTGAAGCCGCGCTTGCCTCTAACGGCAGCAACTTCGCGATCGCGACTGCTCGGGTCAGAAAGACCGGCGATGCAGCCGAAGACGCAATCAGTGTTCCGACTCAGGTCTCGAACTATCTCGCGGCTATGGGCGGAACGGTATCTGACGATACGCTCTTCGTGCTGACCGCTGGCGGCAACGATATTCGTGACGCTCGTGATCTTGATGACGCCGCTGGTGACAAGATCGCAAAAACCGCAAGCCGCAAACTGCGCAATCAGGTGCGACGATTGATCAGAGCGGGTGGCAAGTATTTTCTGATCACATCGGTGCCAGACATCGGTGAGATTCCCGAGTCTTCACTGCTGGCCGCCGCAAGTGGCAGCGACCGGCCGGTCGTTCGTGGCTCAGCGCTGACGACGAAGTTCAACGACAACCTGTGGAAGAAGCTGAATAGTCTCAAAAAGTCCAACACCGATGTGACGATCGTTCGCTACCGTGTGTCCAAAATTACGAACGCGATCAAAGCAGGCGCCCCAGGTAACGGTTTTCGCGTGACTGATCGCGCCTGTTATGTCGTTGTGGACGGCACGGCATCCTGGGACCCGGATTGCTTTTTCGGTGCGGGACTCGGCGCATTTGTC
>CALHMG010000105.1 GCA_938034705.1 uncultured Gammaproteobacteria bacterium | reverse complement strand
TCCGGTGTAAAAAAAAGTCCCGGCGCGCGGCCGGGGCTTTCGATCAGCTTGGCTGGCGCTCAGGCTAGAGGCCGGTCTCGCTGACAAACTTTACGCGCTGGAATGCTTCCAGCCCTTCGATACCGCCTTCTGACCCGTATCCGCTTTCGTTTACTCCGCCAAAAGGCGTTTCCGGACTTGATACGGCAAGACTGTTAATCGCGAAGGTGCCCGCGTGGATTTCTTCAGCCAGTTTCGCAGCCTTTGAACCACTTGAGGTAAACGCATAGCCAGACAGCGCCACCGGCAAACGGTTGGTGCGTTCGACAACTTCATCAAAACTGCTGAACGAGTTGCATGGCGCAACCGGACCGAAAGGCTCTTCGTTCATCATGAGCGATTCTTCAGGGACGTTCTTCAGAACTGTCGGGGCGTAGAAATTGCCCTCGGGCTCCAGAGCTTCGCCGCCCGTGAGCACTTCGGCTCCATGAGAACGCGCATCGTCCATCAGCTTGTTCATCCAGGCGACGCGGCGACCCTCAATCAGGGGCCCCATCTCTACGCCCTCATCCAGACCGTTGCCGACTTTGAGCTGGGAAGCCTTCTCGGCAAACTTCTCCGTGAACTCATCGTACACGTTGTCCTGAATGTAAAAGCGCGTTGGCGAAACGCAGACCTGGCCGGCGTTGCGAAACTTGCCCATTGCGGCCGTCGCGGCAGCGTTATCGATGTCGTAGTCATCAAAGACAATAAACGGTGAGTGACCGCCGAGTTCCATGGTGCACTTCTTCAAGGTGTCAGCCGACAGCTTCGCGAGATGCTTACCGACAGGAACACTACCCGTAAAGGACACCTTGCGCGGAATCCATGATCCCAGCACGCGCTCGGAAACTTCTGCAGGCACGCCAAACACGCAGTTGAGTACACCGGCCGGAAGCCCCGCTTCCTGCAGCGCACGCGCGATCGAGATGCACGTACCGGGTGTCTCTTCGCTGGCCTTGATCAGCATTGAACAACCCGCGCCAAGAGCGCCGGCTACCTTGCGTACTACGTTGACGCCTGGAAAGTTCCAGGCCACAAATGCGCAGGAAGGCCCGACGGGCTCTTTGAACACCATCTGACGCATGCCGGGAACACGAGACGGGACAATACGACCGTAGGCGCGTTTGCCCTCTTCGCCGTACCAGCGAAATGCGTTAATCACAAAGCCGATTTCGATTCGAGATTCGGCAAGCGGCTTGCCCATTTCACGAGTCAGGTTGATAGCGTGAGTCTCGAGGTTGTCCTCAAGAATACGCGCGGCCTTTTCCATGATGTCCTGACGCTGGTAAGCCGTCATGGATCGCCAGATTTTGAAACCCTCAGCGCTGGATTCGATCGCACGATCGAGGTCCGCCGCACTGGCGTGGGGAAGATCGCCGAGCTTTTCGCCCGTCGCAGGGTTGATAACCGGCTCTGTAATTCCGGTAGATCCTTGTCTGAACTCTCCATCAATCAGGAGTTCAAGTTTTTCGTATGCAGGCAATGCCATAGGTTGCTCCTCAGGTTATTGCGAGAAAAAGGTGTGGGATCGCGGCGACCGATTCGCTCGGGAACAGCCGGCTCGCAGATTGACAATCGACAGGCCGGTAGATGTATCACTATCGCCCGGCGCTGGCTATAGGTGCGCCGCCCGCAACCCCATTTGGTCCCCGGTTCGCTGTTTCACATCGTGTTTTCAGCGCGAAACCCGCGTCAATCCACCAGACAGCAACCCGGCGCCAACGTGACCCGTCCACTAATCACTGTCTTATGTGTGATCCTGACGATCGGGAAGCCGGCACGGCGCACCCGCTTCACCTCCAGGATGGTGAATTTCGACGTCGGCTGCGGACGTCAAGCATCACAAATGAACCGCAACGGCGTCTGAACACGCCCCCGGCGCCCTCAGCTACGGCTCCTGCATTCAGGAGGCGACAAATTTCTGCGAGCAAAGGTCGTTGAGTCGGCTCAGATCAAAACGCGGCGCGTAGCGTTCAGGAAATTCAAGCGCGCCGTCTGCAAAACCCAGCGGCAGGTCAAAGATTCGATCTACCGGCTTGAGATAACCATTGAACTCGCCCGCGTTGTCGATGGTCGTGCGCGCGATACAGGCCTCCATCCAGCAGGCCACCTCAGCGCCAAGCCCGTCGCCCAGTACCGGGCTCATGCCTCGATCACGAATTTGCAACAGGGCCTGGTGCAGGCGACTGATGCTGCCGAACCGCTTGAGCTTGACCTTGCAGTAGCCGACGCCGGTGATATCTGCCGCGCGATCAATATCAGCGGCGGTGCAGATGGGCTCATCCAGCATGACGGGAACTCTGGATTTTTCTGCCACGGCGCTGTTCGCGTCCCAGTCATCGGCGTGACAGGGTTGCTCAAAGAGCTCTACTCCATCCGGGTTTATTGAAGTTGCAAAGGTAATGGCATCGTCGACGCTGTACGCGCGATTGGCATCCGTACGCAGGCTGGCCCGCTCTCCCACGATGGACTGAATCAGCGCCAGTCGATCGAGGTCACTGCCAACGTCTTTACCCACTTTGACCTTGAACGTCCTGAAGCCATCATCAAGGCGGCCCTCGAGTTCAGGTTCAAGTTCTTCTCGGGTAGACCCGCTGACCGGCGACAGCAGCGGCATCGAAAGTGGCGACGGGTCGAGCAGTTGCGGGTGACCCTGAATCATCTCCATTGCTACCATCATTGACGTCGCCGCAACGGGGCTCGCATTGATGTCGCGGTCAATTCGGGCAATAGCGTCTTCAAGATCCAGACCCACGAGAGCCGCGGCGTGGGCGGTCATGTACTCCCACGCCCCCTCACGGGTCTCGCTGCTTGAGCCTGGCGAAACGTGCCCTTCCCCAAACCCCTCAACGCCGTCGTCGGTTCTGACGATAGTTATGTAGGGTTCAAACTCGGTGAAGGTTCTGTAGGAAAGCTTGTAGGGAACGTGAAGCGGTAGCGCGAGTTTGCGAATTTCAACTTCGGCAATGCGCGTCACGCGATGACCTCGTCACCCCGAAGCTGCGTTCGATGCAGACGTCGTCGTGTTGTCGGATCAAAGGCATCACGTTTGTGCAGCACGGACAGGTTGTCCCACATCAGCACGTCCCCCATCTCCCACACATGGGTCATCGCAAAGCGCATGTCGCTTGCGTGTGCCCAGAGTTTGTCGAGCAGAGCCTCGCTCTCGTCAACGTCCATCCCGAGGATGTAGCTGTAGGGACGACGCCCGAGGAACAGACATCGCTTACCGGTTTTTGGATCTGTTCTTACCAGCGGCTGACGTGCACCCGGCGTCTGGGTCACATCGGTGATGACCTCATAGCCTTTGCGCAACATGCCCGCGCTGTTGCGTGAACCGTCGTGAATCGCTTTCTTGCCTTCAATCAGCGCTTTGGTTTCGTCATCAAGCGCCGCGTAGGCCGCATACATATTCGCAAAATAGGTATTGCCACCACTCGGCGGCAGCTCGTGCGCGTGGAGCACCGCACCTTTCGGTGGTGTGTCAACGTAGGTCATGTCGGCATGCCAGACCGCCTCGCCGTCACCCAGATTACCGATCGGTTCATCACCCTTTTTGATGTTGGAGATGATGTTGATCAGCGGGTTGTCCGGATTTATCGGCTTGCCATACGGGTTCGGCCCCGGCGGATCGAGCTCGCCAAAATTCTTGCTGAAACGAATCAGTGCATCGTCGTCCAGATGCTGACCTCTGAAGATCAGCACGAGGCGCTCGGACCAGAGATCACGAATGGCGTTAACGGTCGCCGCGTCAAGATCATCGGCCAGATTGATTCCACTGACCTCGGAACCGATTTCCTTGCTTAAGGGGGTGTTGGCGAGCATGGGGACTGTCCAGTGGGTGTGGCGGCGGTTGATTGTATGGAAATGAAAATCCGGAAACCACGAGGGACTTCACACTTCAAACCGCCGTGACCGATTTTCCGGTTTTCTGGCGCCTGGACGGTCTGAATTCGTCTCGCATGGCGCGCGCGAACAGGTCTCGTGCCGGTGGCTCAATCTAGAATCGAAAGGTGGATTTCATAGCCAGGCCGAATCATGTCACACACTATTCCGGACAAATACGCAGATCAGTTTGATGAAACATTCGACGTCGTCGTCGCGGGCTTTGGTTTCGCCGGTGGCGCCGCGGCAATCACGGCCGCAGACGCCGGGTGTTCGGTGCTGCTCGCTGAAAAGATGCCTGACCCGGGCGGCATATCCATCACCGCAGGCGGCGGACTTCGAATCGCCGACGATAAAGACAAGGCATTCGCGTACCTGAAAGCGACCAACGAAGATCGGACGCCCGAAGACATACTCGAGAACTTCGCGCAGGAGATGACAACCATCTCGCAGTGGATCGAAGAACTCGCGGCTCCATTCGACGCGCAAGTCACCTACATCACCCGGGAAGGCAACTACCCGTTCCCGGGGGCAGACACATTTGGTTTTGTTGAAATCGCCGACGTCCCCGGGTTTGACGTCAAGCGAGACTATCCGTGGATCAGGGTGAGAACGAGAGGACCGCACCTTTTTCGTGTTGTGCAGATGCAGGTTGAACAACGTGACAACATCGAGGTACGCACCAGCTTTGCCGCGAGCCGCCTGATCCTGGGACCTGACGGCGCGGTGCGTGGCGTCGCGTGTGCGGACGAGAACGGTAATGTCCGCCGCATCAAGGCGCGCCATGGCGTGATCCTGAGCTGCGGTGGATTTGAAGCAGATCCAAAAATGCAGGAACAGTACTGGCAGCTGCAGCCGGTTTTCCCCGCAGGCTCCCGGGGCAACACGGGTGACGGCATCCGCATGGCCCAGGACGCCGGCGCCGAGCTCTGGCACATGTGGCACTTTCACGGCAGTCACGGCTTCAGGCATCCAGATCCGGATTATCACTGCGGGATTCGCATGAAAATCCTGCCCCACTGGACACCCGACTATCGCGAACCGACAGTCAGGCAGTCCTGGATCCTGCTCGATCAGAACGGGCGACGTTATATGGACGAGTCACCGCCCTACTCCCAGGACACCGGCCAGAGGCACATGGAGTTTTATGATTCGATCAACATGAAGCACCCACGGGTGCCGTCATGGCTGGTGATCGACGAGGCCGGGCGCGAGCTGTATCCGCTCGGAGATCCTATCTTCAACGATCGCAATGCCAGCATCTATGAGTGGAGTCCTGACAACCTTAAAGAAGTCGAAAACGGCATTCTGACAAAAGCAGACTCCGTTGAAGAACTCGCCAGTCACATCGGCGCCGATGTCAGTACCGTCGAGGAGGAACTGAAGAAGTGGAACCGTTTTTGCGAACAGCAGCGTGACGACGATCACGGGCGACATCCGAACACGATGCTGCCGATAACACAGCCACCGTTTTATACCGCACAGATCTGGCCCGTCATTTCAAATACCCAGGGTGGTCCGGTGCACGACGTCAATCAACGCGTGCTCAACACATTTGGCGAACCGATTGCGGGTCTCTACGAGGCCGGCGAACTCGGCAGTCTGTGGGGCAGCGTCTATCTCGCCGGTGGCAATCTGTCGGAATGCTTTATCTCCGGCCGCGCGGCTGCGCAACATGCCGCCGCACAAAGGCCATGGGACGACGCCTGATCCCTGTGAAATGATGGTTCATGTCCTGTGGCCGGCCTGCGCGTGGTGACGCGAAGTTAAAGCCCCTGCCTGACCGCCGGCATGACCTCTTCGGCAAAAAGCTGCATCGCATCGAGCGTCACGTTCAGCTCCATACCAGGCCAGTGCAGGCTGACAATGATGTGATTGGCGCCGGTAGGCTTGCAGAAATTAATCAGCTTTTCCGAAACCTCATCCGGGGTTCCAATGAAAAATCGATCTCGCGCCAGTTCATCAAAATCTTCCTGACCGAGATTGTCATCGCCTTTGGGCATGGCCTTGTCCTGGCCCCATTCGTGATAGGTCCTGTACTTAAGCGCCAGAGACGGCGCCGCGCGGGCCCACGCCTCCTCTCGCGTTGGGGCCACGAACACCTCTCGCCGTATCGGCTGTTCGGCGGGAAGATCCCGACCCTGCTTTTCAAGCTCCGCATGATAGATACCCAGCTGCTCGAGGATCGTGTCGACCCGGTTGTGCGCCGGGATGTACCAGCAGTCGCCAAGTCTCGCCGCACGGCGGATGCCCGGATTGGCGTTGGCGCCGATCCAGATCGGTGGTCGCGGTTGCTGAACGGGTCTGATTCCAAGAGACGCGTTATCAAGCTCGAAGTGTGAGCCCTTCATGGTGACGGCGTCTTCGGCCCAGAGACGCTTGATCGCTTCGAGATTTTCTTCAAAGCGTTTAACGCGTTCTTTCTGGGTCGTTCCAAACGCCTTGAACTCGACCTCGCGGTAACCGAGGCCACACCCAAAGACAGCCTTGCCCTTGCTCATCACGTCAAGACTAGCGATCTGTTCAGCGATATCTATCGGCTTGTGCAGGGACAGCAGAACAATACCCGCAACCAGTCGAACGTTGGGGGCCTCGGCGCTGATGCGCGACAAAAACGGCAGCTGCTGGATATCCTGCAGCGGGGCACCCGCGAAGTGCGAACCTTTGACGATGGAAGCGAAGCCAAGACGATCTGCCGCGCGAGCCTGTTCGCAGATCTCGTCAAAGCGCACCGACATGTCGTCCCGGGCTTCGTACTGGGTTCTGATGAGAATCCCAAAGTCTATTTTTGACATTGCCGTCTGGCCGGATTGAGGTACGAGGTTTTAGTAAGGCGTGTCGCCAGCCGCTGTGGTGCGATGCATGAGGCGGCGATCTTCAGGGGTGTAATCGAGCACGGCGTAATGCATGGCCGCGCGGTTGTCCCACATGAGAACGTCACCGGCGCGCCAGCTGTGGCGGTAAATATTTTCGTGGCGCCCGGAGTGCTTCTCAAGAAAATCAATCAGCGGTCTGCTTTCCGCCGCGGTCATATCCTCGAAGTGCGTCACGAAGTGCGGGTTGACGAACAACGCCTTCCTGCCCGTCTCCGGATGCGTGCGTGCGACCGGGTGAAGATGCGGTGGCGGTACTTCGCGTATTTCCAGACCGTCGTTTTGTTCGTTGTTGTTGCGCGCCATGGTTGCGGCGCCATCGTGCCAGGCCTTCATGCCATCCAGCATGTCGCGCATGCCATCCGACAGGGACTCCCAGGCGGCGTACATGTTGCAGAACATCGTGTCACCTTTACCCTCGGGCACAACTTTCGCGTGCAGGATTGAACCCAGAGGCGGCTGCGGTGAGTGCGAGATGTCCGAATGCCAGTAGTCGTTGCGCGCGCCGGGCTTGCCCGGCTGATTCTCGATGATCAGCACACCCGGGAATCCGTCCACCGTACGTCGTGTTTTCAGCGGGTGCCCTTTGACTTCGCCAAAAATCTCGGTAAACCGCATCTGGGCTGCGGGATCCAGATCCTGACCCCGAAACAGCAGCACAATGTGCTCATGAAACGCATCGCGCACGAATTGAACCTGCTCCGCGCTAAGCTCTGTGTTCAGGTCGATGTCGGTGATTTGTGCGCCAAGTGCGGCGTTGAGCGGTTTGATGCCCGGCATGAGAATTACACGATAAACTAGACCTCTCGACTGTCTCGACAACGCCTGAGACCGTCAAGAGAGCTGGCCGGCGGCCGGAATCAAGATCAAGCCTTTAAACATCTGGCGAAACTGAAGAAATCAAAAATGAGTTACCAACATACCGAACTCCTTCCCGTTGCCGACGTCGATACGCCTTACAAGAAACTGGATATCGACCTCCCCGACGGTGGCATCGACACCACGACACTGGCAGGCGAAGAAATTCTCAGCGTTCCGGCCGAGGCAATCCGGGCTCTGTCAGAGCAGGCTTTTGTCGACATCAATCATCTGTTGCGACCTGAGCATCTCGCGCAGCTCACCCGTATCCTCGATGATCCCGAAGCGTCGGACAACGATCGTTTCGTCGCCTACGACCTTTTGAAAAATGCCAACATCGCCGCCGGCGGCATCCTTCCGATGTGTCAGGACACCGGCACCGCGATCGTTATGGGCAAAAAGGGTCGCCGTATCTGGACAAGCGGCCACGACGCCAGCGCGATTGGCCAGGGCGTGCAGGATGCCTACGAAAAACACAACCTGCGTTACAGCCAGGTGTCGCCGGTTGGTTTTTTCGAAGAAAAGAACACTCGCACCAATCTGCCAGCGCAGATCGAGATTTACGCCGATGGCGATGATGCGTACAAATTTCTGTTCATCGCAAAAGGCGGCGGCTCCGCAAACAAGTCCGCGCTGTATCAGGGCACGCCTTCGATGCTCAATCCGGAAAAGCTGATGGCGTTTCTGAAGGAGAAAATCACCAGCATCGGCACCGCTGCCTGTCCGCCGTATCACCTCGCCATAGTCGTTGGCGGCACCAGCGCCGAGTTCAACATGAAAGCGGTGAAGCTTGCGTCATGTCACTACCTCGACAGTCTGCCAACCTCGGGCAGCACCGACGGCAGCGGCTGGCGCGATCTTGAAATGGAAGCCGCGATTCACAAGATGACCCAGGAAATCGGCATCGGTGCCCAGTTTGGTGGTAAGTACTTTGCCCACGATGTTCGCGTTATCCGTCTGCCGCGACACGGCGCCAGCCTGCCGATCGGTATCGGCGTTTCGTGCTCCGCCGATCGCCAGGCGCTCGGCAAAATCACCAAAGACGGTGTCTTTCTCGAACAGCTTGAAACCCATCCCGCCAGATACCTGCCGGAAATTGCCGAAGATGATCTGTCAGGTGAGGTCGTCAAGGTTGACCTCACACAGTCGATGGACGCAATGCGAGAAACGCTGAGCAAGTACCCTGTGAAAACACGGCTGTCACTCACGGGCCCCGTCATCGTCGCTCGAGATGCTGCCCATGCACGACTGCGCGAGCGTCTGGACAAGGGCGAGCCGCTTCCGGATTATTTTAAAAACCACCCCATCTACTACGCGGGTCCGGCCAAAACCCCTGAGGGCTATGCCTCGGGATCATTTGGTCCGACAACGGCCGGTCGAATGGACGGCTTTGTAGATCAGTTTCAGGAAGCCGGTGGCTCGATGATGATGCTCGCGAAGGGCAATCGCAGCAAACAGGTCAAGGACGCGTGCAAAAAACACGGCGGATTCTACCTCGGCTCGATTGGCGGACCGGCGGCACGCCTTGCCCAGGACTGCATCAAAAAGGTTGAGTGCATTGAGTTCGAAGACCTCGGCATGGAAGCAATCTGGCGAATTGAGGTCGAAGACTTCCCGGCCTTTATTGTCATGGATGACAAGGGCAACGATTTCTTCGCGGAATTTGCGATCTCAAGTTGAGCGAAATTGTTCTGATCAACGTTTCGGGACGAGATCGACCCGGCATCACCGCCGGGTTGGCCTCCATTCTCGCGCGTCATGACGTTACGGTTCTTGATATAGATCAGGCCGTCATTCACAACAATCTTGCCTGGGGAATGCTGGTCGACGTTGACGGCGATCAAGACGACAGCGGCAGGTCATCAAGCGACGCGCTGTTCAAGGAACTTCTGTTCAAGGCCAATGAGCTGAATCTCGATATTCGATTCACGCCGGTCGATCTCCAGGAATACGAAGCGTGGTTCGCCCGCGGCGGCCAGTATCGCTACATCATCACCATCCTCGCCCGGCGGCTCGGCGCTGATCATGTTGCGTCGATTGCCGATCTCGTGAGCGAACACGGATGGAACATCGCGGGTATCAAGCGCGTATCGCCACGCCTCGCGCCCGGCAACTCCCAGACGCGCAGACTGATCGCGGTACAGCTCACGGTGAGTCGCCAGGGCGGCGACGTCAACAAACTGCGTGACGCGTGCCTGAAGCTCTCAAGTCAAACCGACGCCGACATCGCCATCCAGGAAGACAACATCTGGCGTCGCAATCGACGGCTCGTATGTTTTGACATGGATTCAACGCTGATACAGGGCGAAGCGATCGACCTGATGGCGGAAGCCGCAGGGGTTGGCGATGAAGTCTCCGCAATAACGGCGCAGGCGATGAATGGAGAAATCGACTTTCGGGAGAGTTTCAAGCGGCGACTCGCCTTGCTCAAGGGCCTGCCGGAAAGCGCCCTGGCGTCCATCGATGAAAAAATCGAAATCACCGAGGGCGCAGAAGATCTCATAACCCACCTCAATCAGATGGGTTACAAAACGGCGATCCTCTCCGGTGGCTTTACGTGGTTTGCCCGTCGACTGCAGCAGCGACTGGGTATCGATCATGTCTTCGCAAACGAACTCGAAATCAAGGACGGCAGGCTGACGGGTGAGGTTGTCGGAGACATCGTTGATGAAGCAAAAAAGGCGTCGTTGATTAAGTCTATCGCCGCGACAGAAGGGATCCGACTGGAGCAGGTCATCGCTGTCGGAGATGGCGCAAACGACATCCCCATGCTGTCACTCGCCGGTCTTGGCATCGCCTTTCATGCCAAACCTGCGGTACGCGAGCGTGCGGAGACCGCGTTCGGAACCGTTGGCCTTGACGGGATTCTTTACCTTATCGGCATGCGCGAAAACGAGCTCGAGCGCTGAGCGCAGCGACAGTCTGAAATGCTTCTGGAGATGTATCAGCTGGCGTCGGCCCAGGCCTGACGCTTGCGGTAAACCGTCGACGGGCTGACGCCGAGCATTGCGGCCGCCTTGGGTACATTGCCGTCACAAATGTCGATCGCGCTCTCAATCGCCTCACGCTCAACAAGCCACAGAGGCTTGATTTGGCCGAGGGTATCGGAAGCGGCGTGGGCGACCATGGCGCTGTTATGCGCGACCACTGCAGGGGCCGTAACCCGGGGAGCCCTGGACGAGTCGGGCTGCTGCTTCTGCAACGCCGGCGGCAGATGTTTGGTCTCCACAAGTTCGCCGTCCTGAAGGACGACAATGTTTCGAACCACGTTCTGCAGTTCCCGAACGTTACCGGGCCAGCCGTAAGACATCATGATCCCGCTGACCTGCGCATCAAACCCTTCAAAGCGCTTGTTCTCTTCACTCGCGAACTTCTGCAGAAACTTCTGTCCAATTTCAAGAACGTCTGCATCTCGACTGCGCAACGGCGGAAGTTCAATCGGAATTACGTGAAGGCGATAATAAAGGTCTTCGCGAAATCGGCCCGCCTCTACCTCAGCGAGAGGACTACGGTTGGTGGCACAGACAAACCGAACATCGACTTTCTCGGTCGTAGACCCACCAACTTTCTGAAACGTTCCTGTCTGAATAAATCGAAGCAACTTTGCCTGCAGGTCGATATCCATCTCGGCAATTTCGTCGAGAAAGAGCGTACCGCCATCAGCGCGACTTGCGGCGCCCTCGCGCGCTGTCACCGCGCCGGTAAAGGCGCCTTTCACGTGGCCGAATATTTCGCTCTCGATCAAGTCACGCGGAATCGCAGCACAGTTCAGCGCGACAAAATTCTTGTCACGCCGCTTACTCTTGGTGTGAATTGCTTCAGCACAGACCTCTTTACCCGTACCGCTTTCACCAGTAACGAAGATTGAAGCGCCACTGCCGGCAGCACTTTCAATCATCTGATAGACACTTTGCATTGCCATGGAGCTGCCGATAAATCCGCAGTACTCACGGCGAGTGATTATCTCAAAACTTTCGACGATAGAGCGCAGCTTGCGCTGATCAAGAACGTTGTTAACCGTCGTTCTCAGGCGATCCGCGGAGAAAGGCTTTTCCAGAAAGTCGACGGCGCCAAGGTCCAGAGACTGCTTCGCAATATCCGCGGAACCGTGTGCTGTGATAATCACAACCGACGTTGGAATGTCGTTTTCCTGAATATGTTTGAGAATATCCAGACCGCTCATGTCCGGTAGCTGGATGTCCAGCAGCACGACACCGAGACCGCCCTGGTTGAGCAGATCGAGTGCGTCCTGACCCGTCGATACCTGACGGACATTAATATCGAGCGGACGCAGATACTCCATGTACACACGGGTGAGTGCTCCGCTGTCTTCAACCAGCAGGACGTCCGTCTGTTGTGAAACGTTGTTCTCCATACTCTTAATCTTAAGAGCAAATACTGCGCCCGCAGGCCTAATGTCGATTAAGCCGATGGCCGTGACATGGATTGGGACTTACTCCCGATACGGCGGGCAACCCCGGGTGAAGGACGGCAAGGCTATTCTGAACAAAAGCCCTTCGAGCAGACTGAAACCATGTCCAATACCCAATTAGCGCCGCAGCGAAACCCGGTGTCTCTGGATCTTGATACCGTCGAAACGCTGCAGCGTGAACTGTCGCCCGAAATCCTCGACATCCTCTTGCGCGAATTTGCCGGGGGCGTTGAGGCTCGTTTTGGACAACTTGCAGGTTGCGTATCTGATCCCTCGGAGGTGAGTGCCGAGGCCCATGTCTTAAAGAGTGAAGCCGCAACGTTCGGCGCGCTGGCGCTCGCTGATGCCTGTCACGAAATCGAGCTGGCCATCCTGAACAAAGCAACGCCCGATCAGCTCAAAGCCGAGATCAACCTCGCACGCCAGGAGGCGACTCGTTATATAGAGGCGCTGAATTCCAGCACCTTTCTTAATCATGAAACAATTTGAATCAATTTGATTCGCAATCTGCAACGCGATTTGCGAATCAGACCCGGGATATTCGACACCCGACAACACAGGCGCCCTGAAACGCCGCGGTTTTCGATGTTGGCACGGTCATTGCATCACCCCAGTTGTAATCTGAGGGGAATACACAATGACCACACTTCGAAAAGTACTGTGCGTCGATCACAGTCACAGCAATGTTCACCTGCTCGAGTCCATTCTCGACGGACTCGATGTAGAAATTCAAACCGTCGTAACAGCGATGCAGGCGCTGAAAATACTCGAGACCGAGTCATTCAGCACGCTGATCGTAAATCTGCGGCCTGCGGACATGGACGGTCTTGAGTTCATAGCGGCCCTGCGCGGTTCAACAGGAGTCGCGAACTCCGCACGAATCGTCGGCGTTACCACCAGCGCTTTGATGGGTGAGCACGAACAGTTCCTCAAGGCTGGCGTCGATCAGATTTTGACCCGACCTATTTCCTCCGATCGGCTCAAGGCCGTCATCACCGGTCAAGACGTCGGCTCCAGTTCTGCGTCAGGCTCTACGTTCAAAATGACATTCAATTTTGGCGAAGAAGACCAGGACGGTGAACTCGATGCCGAGACTGTAAAACAGCTCATCTCTGACATTGGTGCCGAAAACACCAAGGAAGCGATGACACTGTTTCGGAACGAACTCGAAAACAATCATGGATGGATTCAGACATCCATCGGTACCGGTTCCGAGGATATTGCGATGGGCGCACACTCGATCAAGGGTTGCGCGAAGGCTCTAGGAGCTGCACGTATTGCCCAGTCTGCCGAAGACCTGGAAACCGCTTGCCGATTTGGTGCCTCCGACGACGATCTGGTAAAGCTTCTTGCGGAGTTGGGTCGTGCCGTATCCAGATTCAAGAAGTCGCTCGAAACGACCGATCTGCAAAAGTTCGTCGCGACGGCCTGATCATCTCTCTCCCCCAGGTACTAGCCTGCCTGACTGCTGGTAACCGAGGCCACGGATGGTCTCGGGTGCCACATACCCCGCCCTCTATCACCTGAAACTCGCCTGCGTTTTGCGTCGCCGGCCTGACCCACGATAGACAGGGCACTCCCTGAAATACCTATGTTTTGCGGACCTGCGAACGCAGGCCTGCGGAAACTGAGCACCCGTAAATAATGACCCTGACTAATCGTCTCGCCCGTCTTCAACTTTCTTTTGTAGTTATCATTTTTTCAACCGGCTGCGCCCACACCCACAGGAACAGCGATGCAGCGATATCACTGTCGAACCTCGCCGCTGGCCAGGCGCCACAGACCTTTGTTCATGTCTCCAAAGATGTCAAAAAACACTTTCGATATGACAACAAGACCAAGCCGACGTGGCCGCCACGCGTTGACATCTTCGGCAAAGCGATCGGCAACTGCATGACGTACTCGCGAATTATTCACGATCGACTCACCTCACTGGGGTATTCAGTCCGATACAGAAATGTTCTGGCTCCGGTTGCACCCAGAGAACACGTTGTCGCTGTCGCAACTGACCACAATGGTGAAGACTGGGTGTTTGACAACCGCTATCCAGAGCCATATTCCGCAAGCAAGCTGTCGCAGTACTACGAGGCCGAAAGCTATTCCCAAAGCGCTCGGGTAGGAGCCCAGCGACACCAGTGGGTGGCCGTTAACCGTACTTTGGCTGTGCATTGAGTCACGGCATCGATAGACTGGTGCCGTCTTGATTCATGAGCGAAAGCCAATGCCTGACTCCGCATTTTCCAATGCTGCTCTGGCAGGAAAAACCGCTATCGTCACCGGTGCCCAGCAGGGCATCGGATTTGCGATATCCCGCTCGTTCGCCGCGGCCGGTGCCAACGTCGTGCTTAACTGGCTCGACAATGGCGATGCTGCAATGTCGCTCGCCGAAGAATTCTCCAACGGCGATCAACCCACAATAGCAACCGTCCACGGCGACGTGACCAGTATCAGCAACCTTGAGTCACTGATGGCGGCCGCCGACGATTTTGGCGGCGCCAATGTGCTGGTGAACAATGCCGCTGTCTTTCCGCGCGTGCCTTTTCTTGAGATGAGCGATGAAGACTGGGACGGCCTGATGGATATCAATCTTCGGGCAAGCTTCCGGCTTTCCCGCTTGTTCGCTCGTGCCTGCGTCGATGAATCTCGAGCAGGATCGATTATCAATCTGACATCGGGTGCTGCATTCAGAAGCTCACCTCGAGGCGTGCACTACGTGACCAGCAAGGCCGGCATCGTCGGCATGACGCGAGCACTGTCTCTTGAACTTGCCGAATACGATATTCGGGCGAACGCCATTGCACCAGGGCTGACCGATACTGCCCAGCCCAGATTCGGCATGACCGAGGACGAAATCAATCAGGCTGGTGAAGACAACCCACTCGGTCGCATTGCCGAACCTGAGGACATCGCAGACCTGGCGGTATTTCTCGCCAGTGAGTCGTCACGTCACATCACCGGACAGACGCTGCATGTCAACGGCGGACAGTATCTGACTTAAGACGGCGCAAATTTCTGCCGTCAGGCGCCGAGCGCTTGTTCCACCGCTCTGATCTGACTGTCCACAGACAGAATCAGTTCACCCGTTGTTTCGAGTTCACGATCTTCATAGACGTCGACATCCGGCTTTGATTTCGCCCACTCGTCAATAACGATATCGCGATGCTCAAGCAACGCAACAACCTGAGGGCGAAACAGTCTGAACATCGCCGTCAGCCATCGATTGACAGGCCAGTTAGGGCTGGCGTGATCGATTTTGAAGTTGTCGATCATTTTTTCAACGTCTGAAGCCGGATACATGTTTTCGTCCGTCACCCATCGATTGGTGGCAAACATCCCCGTGGGGTAGCCCCGCGGA
Organism: uncultured Gammaproteobacteria bacterium; assembly: GCA_938034705.1. GTDB lineage: Bacteria > Pseudomonadota > Gammaproteobacteria > Arenicellales > CALHMG01 > CALHMG01. The sequence continues at coordinate 25,764 of CALHMG010000105.1, read as the reverse complement.
TCCATCGAAATCGCCGCGATATGCGCGAGTCGATCGTCACCTTCAGGCCACTTTTCCGGACCCTGATAGTCGACGGGCTCAACACCCTCCGGCATACCCTTCGCGCGGACGAAAGTGTGGAAGTGACCGTGTTCCCCGGCCAGCCCACGGTGATTGTGATAGTAGTACTGACAGAACGTTTCGCCGTCATAGACATCGCCCTGGGGGTAATGATCCATTTCGTAGAAGGTGCCCTGACCTCGCAGGCATTCACCCACGATATTCATGTCGGCCTTTTCCAGGACGCGATAGCACTCTTTGATCTCAAGGCCGGCGGCCCGCATCTCCTCAAGGCGGTCGCGCGACAGCGTCTGAATGTCCGGTACTTTAATTTCTGCCATGGCCTGAACTCGTTCGGTAGTGTTTCGGTAGCGTCAACGTCGGGTTAAAACTCAATGGTCAGCCAGCTCTCTGACCAGCCTGAAGCCGATCAGAATGTGTTTGATATCGCTCGGTCGACCATGTTGCGCGGCCGGGCGGCAAACACCGCAACCCTTATCATCCCACGATCCGCCCTTCACCGTATGACGATCCGGACCGGATGGAGTTCCCGTCCACTCAAACACCTGACCGGCTGCATCATTCATACCGAAAGGACTGACACCCTTGGCAAATTGGCCTGTGGGGACCGTGTCGAAGGGACCAAGATCGTGACTGTTAAGGCGCTTTGGGTCGTACGCGTTGCCCCATGGGAACCATCGACCGTCAACACCCCGCGCTGCCTTCTCCCACTCCTCCTGAGAAGGCAGGCGCCATAAGTCGCCGGTCCTGGTCGAAAGCCACTTTGCGTATGAGCGGGCATCGTTGATGCTCACCAGCACCACGGGATGAAGCTCTCGCCCGGCGGGCGGCTTCATGTCCGACCACGCGTGTCGCCTGGTTCTCTCAAACGGATGGATCAGCCCGTAACTCTCCCAGAGATCACGCGTCACGTCCGGTACGCGGTGCCCGGTATCTGCCACAAACTTTTCGTACTGCGCATTGGTCACCAGATTCTTCATGATGCTGTACGTCCCCGTCGTCACAGACGTGACGTCACGCTCGGATTCATACCAACGCTGTTCCCGTGTGATCCGGTGCCCGTAGGCGGCTTCGTCGAGCAAATAGGCGGCCTCTCGTTCCGCGCGGGTTGACCCCGCTATGAACGCACCCGCAGGAACGGTCACGGTTTCAGGCTCCGCCGCATTCACGCCAGCTTCGGCGGGCGCTATCAGTGCGGACAAAATCACCAATGCAAAACGACAAACGGTGAGAGCGTTGCCGCTCTCACCGCTCGATCTGTTTGACTGAAGATCAGTCAGAAGGCACTCAGCCTGTTGTCTTCTTAGCCGCGCATGGGTTGCACTTGGCACCACAAGGATTGCACTTGGCGGCGCATGGGTTGCACTTCTTGGCCGCACACGGATTGCACTTGGCCGCGCATGGGTTGCATTTGGCAGCACACGGATTACAGCCGCCGCCTGTAGCCGCACAGGGGTTAAAGCCCTTCTGAACTTCAAGCGTGTATGCGGTAAGTGCAGCGAGCTCTTTCGAGTCCCACGCCAGTGTCTTGGAAGCCATCGGCTGAACGAGACAGAACTGCACCATCTCTTCTGCCGTCATTTCCTTGATGCCAATCGCGGTGGCCATCGCAACCGGGTGCGGGTAGGCCTGGGCAAAAGTCGGAAGGAAAGCAGCCTGTCCGCCGACGTGGCACGTCGCGCAAGCCAGCCCGTTAGTGCTGAACTTTGGATCGGCCCACAGCGCTTTGCCCAGCTCGGCGAGGCCACAGGGTGTGCACTTGTAGGTTGGGTGACAGGGGTTACGCTTGACCGCGCAGGGGTTTACGGCAGCAGCAGCGCCACAGGGATTGCAGGGGTTGCAAGGGTTACACGCGCTTGCCGCACACGGATTGCACTTCTTGGCTGCGCACGGATTGCATTTGGCAGCGCACGGATTACACGCTCCACAGGGATTGCACTTCTTTTTCTTTGCGGCACAAGGATTGCATTTAGCCGCACACGGATTGCACTTGGCAGCCGCGCAGGGGTTGCATTTGGCCGCGCATGGATTGCACTTCGCTGCCGCACAGGGGTTGCAGCTGGCGACGATAATGCGTTCAGCGGTAAACGTCGACGTCTCGGTCGCCATAATCGGGCCGCTGGTTACGCCAACCAGTGCTGTTGCAACCGCAAGGTGCAACGGCTTCAGTTTGAATTGGAAATCGTTATTGTTCATCACACTCTCTCTTGAGTCGGGTCGGCAGGGGTATCTCTAGCCTTCACTCGTTTTAGTTGGTTGCCGACACTCGACGGCAGGGTTCCGGACAGACGACCAGTTCAGGCATCGCGGCCGGGTTCGTACATGGATTTGGACCATGGCGAGCGATGATTTATCCCGAAAAAGGTCATCCGAATCCTCACAGATCTTTTTCCCTTTAAATTCATATAGTTGCAAGGCTGCTCGAAACGCCGATTTCACCCGCCCGGGACCAAAATCAGGAGACTTCGGCGTTTTCAGGCCCGTGACCGCCGACGAACAGAGTGGCTTTGTCCCCGACAACCCGGCCCGTGCATCCAGAGAGACTGACGCTCAGACGTAATTTGACCGCGCGGCCCAGCACGTCGCGCATCCCCGCGTTGTGGAGGCTTGAGGCAAACTTGGTCGCAACCACACAACCACTCCCGCAACAACGGTGCCTGACTATGAAAGTTGGATTTATTGGACTCGGCAATGTCGGTGGAAAACTTGCCGGCAGTCTTCTTCGGAACAACGTAGATCTCATGATCCGCGATCTTGATCCAGCGGCCGCACAGCCCCTGGTAGAAAAAGGCGCTACGTTTGCCGACAGCCCGAAAGCAATGGCGCAGGCATGCGATGTCGTTATTACATGTCTACCGTCACCAGCCGCCAGCGCCGCCGTCATGGAAGCTGATGACGGCATACTTGCCGGAATGACGCCGGGGAAAATCTGGGCTGAAATGAGCACCACCGATGAAGCCGAAGTCAAACGACTCGGTGACAAGGTCAAGGCGGCCGGTGGCGAGCCCGTTGACTGCCCGGTTTCGGGTGGCTGTCACCGCGCCGCAACCGGCAACATAGCGATTTTTGCCGGCTGTGAGCGAGACACGTTTGAGCGCATGTTGCCCCTGCTGACAAAAATGGGCCGTCGCATTCTGCACACCGGTGAACTCGGTTCAGCTTCAATACTCAAAGTCGCAACCAATTTTCTTGCGACAGCCAATCTCATCACGCTTGCTGAAGCGCTGACAACGATGAAGCAGGCCGGTATGGATCTCGGAACTACATACGAAGCGTTCAAAATTTCTTCAGGAAATTCGTTTGTGCACGAGACGGAAAGTCAGATCATCCTCAACGGCAGCCGCGACATTAATTTCACGATGGGCCTGGTGAGCAAGGATATTGGACTGTTTCAGGAAGTCGCGGACCGAGCGGGCGTACCGCTCGAGATGAATCCGGTGATGATCGATATTTTCAAAGATGGCGAGAAGCGATACGGCCCTGACGAACACTCACCCAACATCATCAAGCGGCTTGAAGAAGCGTGCAACGTGAGCGTCACCGCACCGGGTTTTCCCGCTGAAATTGTCGATGACGAACCGGAGGAACCCGGGTATGAGGTGGTTCCGGCAGGTCGCACAGTCTGAGTCGAAAACCGGCGATCAAACTTCCAAGGTGTGGACAGCCGGCTGCACCAGCGCGTGACCACAGGTAGCCTCAAGACACGTTCACCTTGTGATTTGTTTTCAGACCATGACCACCCAACATGAATTTGACGTCATCGTAGTCGGCTGCGGTATCGCGGGCATGTCGGCCGCCGTCTCTGCAGAACAGGCCGGCGCGAGGGTCGCCGTCCTGGAAAGATCTGTCGCCGAAGAGCGTGGAGGCAACACGCGCTACACCGAGTCGCTGTGGCGCATGAAGTCTGAAGATGAAGTTTCGGATGACTTCGAGGACAAGCTGGGTGCGAATGGTGTGCTGCACCCTGACCCCGAGCTGATCAAAGACGCGGTTCTTGATTACGACAACTGGCCCGGGCTGCTCAAAGCCGCCGGGATGGCGGATCCGAATCTTGTTGCGGCGCTCGCCGACAACGCCCCAAAGGTGTTGAAGTGGCTGAAATCGTTCGGCGTAAAATTCGATGAAATTCCAACCTACTTCCTCAGCCAGTCCACAACGCGCATCGCGCCGGTTGGCGGCGGGCTGGCGCTGATTGAGGCGCTTGGCGCCCACGCTGACGCCAGCGACAACATCACCTTTTTCTACGAAACCACTGCCAACGAACTGCTGCGCAACGACCGAGGAGAGGTCATCGGAATAGGCGCACGGGAAGCCGGAAACCGGCCGGTCAATTTCATCGGACGTGGTGTGGTCCTCGGCTGCGGCGGCTTTGAGGGCAATCAGGAAATGCTCGCACACTACATCGGTCCACAGTCCGCGTACACGCGCCCGGTGGCTCGCGGTGGCTATTACAACCGCGGTGAAGGCGTGCGAATGGCGCTCGATATCGGCGCTGCGCCCTGCGGAAATTTCGGCAGCTTCCATGCCCAGCCGGTAGATCCACGCAGCGAAGACTGGGAGCCTGTCGTGCTCAACTACGCACTCGGGATCCTTGTTAACGAAAACGGCGAGCGATTTACGGACGAGGCGCCTGCGATGACGGACGCCGTGTACGAGGTGATTTCGCGACGCATCATGATGGAGCCCCACGGACTTGCCTGGTCGATTCACGATGCCACGCTCGACGATGTCGACAACTGGCCTGTCACCGTAAGAAGCCGGATCGCACCCGTTGAAGCCGACACCCTCGACGAACTCGCGGCAAAACTCGATATCATCCCCGAGGTCCTTGCTGAAACCGTCGACAGCTATAACAACGCCTGCCCTCACCCGGACGGTTTCGATCCGCTGAAGACCGATGGTCTTGCCACAAGCGGTATTAAGCCGCGCAAGTCGAACTGGGCACGCACGATCGAGCGTGGCCCGTTCAGAGCCTGGCCGATCGTGGCCGCAAACTGCTTTACGTTTGGCGGACTGAAGGTCAACGCGCACTCCAGAGTGGTTAACACCGCAGGCGACGAAATTCCGGGGCTGTACGCGGCCGGGGAAACCGTCGGTCTTTATTACGACGTCTACCCGGGAGCGACATCCGTCCTGAGAGGCGCCGTAACCGGGCGACTTGCCGGTCTTGATGCCGCAGGCCTCGGTAATTGATCAGCAAAGCGGACTCCGCATTCGATACAGCGTCTATTCGACAGTGGCGTCACGGTCGGGTTCAGGCACAACTGGCACAACGCGACATCGGCGCGATCGTTCTGTTTGATCCGATCAATATTCGATACACAACGGGCAGCCGCAACATGCAGGTCTGGACGATGCACAACGTGTGTCGCTACGCGCTGGTGGTCACCGACGGCCCGACGATCCTGTTTGATCTTCCAAGCTCGTCACACCTCAGCGATGAGCTGGAGCTCATCGACGAAGTCCGGCCCTCTCTGGCCGTCGACTACATGATGGTTGGCGAGCGTGGCGACGAGATGGCAACTCGATGGGCTGCCGAGATCGCGGACGTTGTGGCCACACACTGTGATGGAAACAGACGCATCGCGGTTGATCGAGCGGACACGCTTTATCTAAACGCCATCAACGCCCTCGACTTCGAGATCACCGACGGCAAAAATGTCATGCAGCACGCGAGAAGTATCAAGTCCAACGAAGAAGTCGGCGCGCTGAAGAGATCCCTTGCAACGGCTGAGGTCGCCGTAACGAAAATGCGTGAGTCGATCCAGCCGGGGATGCGTGAATCGCAAGCGCTGGCAATTCTCATCGGTGAAAGCATCGCGCTGGGTGGTGAATATCCTGAAACACGTCTGCTTACAAGCGGGCCACGGACCAATCCGTGGTTCCAGGAAACATCGGATCGCGTCATGGAGCAGGGTGAACTGCTCGCATTCGATACGGACCTGATAGGCCCGGGCGGCTTTTACAACGACATATCCCGAAGCTGGACGATTGGTGAGACCACGCCTACCGACCAGCAGCGTCGGCTCTACACGTTGGCCCACGAGCAGCTTGAGCACAATATGCGCCTGCTGAAACCCGGCATCAGTTTCCTCGAATATTCAGATCAGGCTTATCAGCTGCCGACCCAATGCATCCCTAACCGCTACGCCGACGTCGCCCATGGCTGCGGCATGGACGTCGAGTATCCATTGATCTGGTATCGCGAGGACGAACAGTGGGGCGCCTACGACGGCATGTTTGAGGAGAATATGGTCGTTTGCCTTGAGTGTTACGTTGGCGAGGCGGGCGGCAGCGAGGGTGTAAAACTCGAGCAGCCAGTCTGGATCAGGGCAGACGGTCCACAGCTTCTGTCAGACTATCCGCTTGAAACCGACTGGCTGTAGACCGAGATCTGATGTCGCCTCAGGATCCTTTGAAGTTCGGTTTGCGTTTTTCGTGAAACGCGGCGACTCCCTCAGCAAAATCTTCGGACTGGCGTAAGCGCGAATAGTTGTAGCCTTCGAGTTCTATCGCCGTGGTCAGCAAAGCATCTTCGGTATCGTTAAGCAGTCGCTTGGCCGTTCGCTGGGCAAGCGGCGAAAAACCGATCAGCTCATCGCACAACGCGTCGACCGTTTGCTCCAGCTGATCGTCTGCAACACACTCGGTCGCGATACCCCAGTCGTAAGCCTGCTGGCCTTTGATACGCCGCGATCGCATGACCATGTCTTTGGTGCGCGTGATCCCGATGATCTTCTGCAGACGCGCAGACCCACCGGAGCCCGGTATTTGTCCAAGACGCTGCTCGGGCAGCGCATATTGAGTTGTTTCGGACGCCACTCTGAAATCACAGGCGAGCGAAATTTCAAAGCCAACACCAAAGGTATAGCCACGATTGGCCGCAATCACGGGTTTGCTGCAACGAGTCGGCGCGGCGATATTCCACGCGAGCTTGGACACATGTTCCGGCGAAGCCTCAAGGAACCCCTTGATGTAACCGCCCGACGAAAAGTTTTCGCCCTCGGCTCGCAGCACAATAATGCGAACCGCATCATTGTCATCAAGCGCCTCGAACGTCGCGCGAAGTTCGTCGCGCTGCCCCATGTTTATGACATTCATCGGCGGGCGATCGAGGATGATGTCGGCACGTTGTCGGGACGCGTCAACCTCAACACGAAATCCATCAAGGGTGTCGGGAATTTTTCTGATTACGCTCATGGGTGAAGATCTCTGCTTGATTGGGGTGTGCTTGTATATCTGTTTTTTCTTCGTCGACGCGCAAGACGTGTCCTGTGGGTTCAGCGTTTAACGGATCACCGCTCGGGCTCGTACTCGCCTGCGATCAGCAGACGACGAAGCAGCTTGCCTACCGGGCTTTTGGGGATTTCGTTGACAAAGACGTAGCGCCGCGGCCGTTTAAACCGGGCAAGATCTGAATCCAGACAGTGAGCGTCCAGTTCGTCTGAGGTGACCGAGTCGTTGCGCTTAACAAACGCTACGACAATTTTTCCCCACTTCTCATCCGGCAGTCCGACGACGGCGACTTCGTCAACGCCCGGGTGCAGGGACAGGCAGCTTTCGATGTCTACCGGAGATACGTTTTCGCCACCCGTGATGATCATGTCATCAACACGACCCGTCACATAGAGCTCACCGTCTTCGTCGACATAGCCGCTGTCTCCTGTGAAGTACCAGCCCTGCTTCAGAGATTTTTCGTCTGCCTCGGGTCGCCGCCAGTAGCCCTCAAATGATTCGTCTCCGGCGAGACTGGCGATGATCTCACCTTCCTCACCAACGTCCGCCAGATCCTCCGGTATGTCGGCGCCAAGTCTGACCACACGAATCATCTGATTGATGCCCGCCTTGCCGGCACAACCGGGTTTGGACGGTGCGTCAACCTTGATCGTGAACGTGTAAATCTCCGACGAGCCATAGTGATTTACAAAAAGCTCTGGTCTGAAGGCCTGATCCAGGCGCTTTAACAGGTCGTCGGTCATCGACGCACCCGCAAAGCCGAGCTTGGTCACGGAACTGACATCTGTGGAGGAAAAGTCCGGGTGATGCAGCAAGTCATGGTAGAGCGTGGGAACCAGATACAGATTGGAAATTCGCTCGCGCTCGATCAACGCCAGCGCCGCTGCAGACGAGTACGTCGGCAGGCACACAAACGTTCCTCCTACCAGCGACATCGCGAGCAGCGAGCGCACGCCCATGGTGTGATAAAGCGGCATGACGCCGAGGGTGATTTCACCCGGCAGATAGGCGTTTTGCGCGACGTGGGCGATCGCGGCGGCCCGCTCGGCGCGATGACGACGCGGCACACCCTTGGGACGTGCCGTTGTACCTGAGGTGTAGAGCATCAGCGACCAGTCGTCTGCGTTCGAGCGTGAACGATCAGCGGCTTGCGTAACGGTTGCGGAACCGTCAGTCGCGACCATCTCGTCGAAGGACAGCGCGTTGTCGCCGGAGTCATCGATACAGATTCTTGTCAGTTTGCGAGCACCGGCTGCACCGTCGATGGAAGGGTTGGCGACGTCCTGCCAGACAATCCCGCGCGCGTCGGAGTTTTCAAGAGTAAACGCCACGTCATCGGCAGTGGCTCGCCAGTTAACCGGCGTGACGATGATGCCCGCGAACTGGCAGGCCCAGTGAACCGTCGCGGCCTGCCAGTTGTTTTGCAAAACGGTAACCAGATGCTCGCCTCGCTGGACACCTGACTGTTCCAGCGCGTTCGCCAGTGCAAGAATTTTTGACAGCCACTGCACGTACGTCAGTCTCAGGTCACCGTCAACGATAGCGGTCTGATGCGGGTCTCTGTCAGCGCTTGCGAGAAAGCTCGTACCCAGATCGAGCATTTAGTCCAGTTCCTTCAATCGATCTCGTGCCGCCAGAGCGGCTTTGACAATTGGCGTGTAGCCCGTGCACCGACACAAGTGTCCCGAAAGAACTTCGCGAATCCGCATCTCGTCAGCGTTCGGTTCGTTTCGCAGGAGTGTATCCAGACTGATCAGGATTCCCGGCGTACAGAATCCGCACTGCAGTCCGTGATGTTCGACGAACGCCTGCTGCAGAACCGAGAGCGAATCAGGCGCGGGCGCAAGCCCCTCTATCGTTTCGATCGATGCACCTTCAACCTGCACGGCGAGCTTCAGGCAGGATCGTGCGATGTCGCCGTCAATTCGGATCGTGCACGCACCGCAGACGCCGTGTTCACAACCCACATGTGTCCCGGTGAGCCCGAGCTCGTGTCGCAGGAAATCGCTGAGCAGTGTCCGTGACTCGGCCTGCCCCGTAACGACGCGGCCGTTGACTTCGACGCTCACTCGAACCTGCTCATTCGCCGGGATTCGTCTCATGACAACACCTCTTTCAGGGTATCTGACGCCAGGGACCGGACCAGCTGACGCCGAAGTGCCGCGCTGGCATGAAGATCCGATCGAGTATCCAGCTCAGCCGCGAGCTCGCTGACGGCGTCGCCAATGTCGTGAACTTCAAGACCGTCGAAGCGGCGTCTGAATGGCACATCGTTTACGCCGCCAACGGTGACGTGGATGCCGGTGTCATCACGAACCGCCGCCGCGGCCACGATTGCGAAATCACCATGGCGTCGTCCGACCTCCCTGAACGCAAATCGGTCCGTGGGTTTGGCCACAGGGAATCGCGCTGACTGGATAAATTCGTCGTCTGCCATGTCGGTCAGCATGGTGCCTTTAAAGAAGTCTTCGGCCCTCACGCGACGCGAGCCGCGTGGAGATCGCAAATTTATCTCGCCATTCATTGCGACCAGACAAAGCGGGAGCTCCGCACTCGGATCCGCGTGGGCGAGTGAGCCCACAACGGTTCCGCGCACGCGAGTCTGGTAATGACCTATCCAGGGAAGCGCCTGACTGAGCAGCGGAAACCTTGTTGCAAGGTCCGCAACACCGGCCAGCGACTGCTGACGTGCGACCGCGCCCACAAACAGATGGTCGTCCTCGATTCGCATCCCGTCGAGGTGCGGGACTCTCGTGATGTCAACAACAACCTGAGGACGCGACAGACGCATCGACAGCATTGGCATCAGCGATTGACCGCCGGCAAGCACACGCGCATCGGCGCCGTGTTCGCCAAGCACCTCGGCAACGTCCTCAACCGTCGCGGCGCAGATATAGTCGAACTTTGCCGGTTTCATGAATCGCCCCGCTTCAGAAGACGATCCAGCGCGCGGCCTATGAGACCCGTTTCTGGTTCGTTGTCCGAACCAGGCTCGGCGCCTGAAGGTGAACCTTCATCCTGCGCCTGGCGACCCAGTGCCTCAAAAAATCGATTCATCACAATGCGCGTCGCGCCGTTCAGCAAACGCGAGCCTACCGAAGCCACGCGTCCACCGGCGTGTGCGCCGTACTCCCATACGATCTCGGTCTGTGTTTTGTCCACCGGCTTGAGCTCGATACGTCCTTCACCCGAACCGTTGCCAAGGGCACCGGTCGCGTTACCCACCAGCGACGCGCTGTGAGGTTCGTCAAGATCGAACAGACCGATCTCAACTTTGTAGTCGCCTGATACCGGTCCCACCCCAAAACGGACATGGGCAACAAAGTCGGTGCCCGAGACGCGGTCAACGCTGTGACAGCCCGGCACAATCTCGCGAAGCGTCTGCGGATCAAGCAGCATCAGCCAGATTTTCAGAGGCGTCGCGTTGACCGTTACCGATCCGCCACCGTGTATCGGTCGAGAGGCGAAGGCTCCTGGCGAAGCGGCAGGCGTCGACGTCTCAGGTTCGGCGACGTTCATCATTTTCAGGATGTTCGTCGGTGACAGCGGTAGCTGCACGTCGTCTACATCAAGCGCGTCGGCAACGGCATTGGCAAGACAAACGGGTGTCGACATCGTATTACCCTCACCAACCCCCTTGGCCCCAAGTGGCGTAAAGGGTGATGGCGTACAGGTGTGCAGTATGACGGGGTCGGGGATCTCCATACTCGTCGGGACCGGGTAGTCGGCAAACGTGCCGGCGACGAAAGACCCGTCCTGCGCATAAGCGAGCTCCTCATAAATCGCGGCGCCAACCGCGTGGGCGAAACCGCCTGTGATCTGCCCGTCGACCATGCCCTGATGCAGCACGCGCCCGCAGTCGTGCATCGTTACGTACTTGTCGATAGTGACCTGACCGGTATCGACATCAACCTCGACGCCACAGAAGTCGAAAATAAAACCGTGGCACAGCGATGAATTGACGCGATCGTCAGCGTCCGGCGCGGCGAGTTCCGGCGGCGTCCAGAAAACGGTTTCGCGAAGCGGCGGTGGCCCGTCGCCAGTGATTGTCCCGGGCGCCCAGTGACCTGTCGAAGCAACCCTTTTGAAACTGATCGCCCGTGTCGCGTCATCGGCGCAGCTGAAAGCCCCTTTGATAAGCCTGACCTCGTCCACGCGAACGTTCAGCTGCGACGCTGCCACTTCTGTCAATCGAAGCCTGAGGCGATCCGCCGCGATCGAGGCCGCGCCACATACCGCAGCCGCAAATCTGCTCGAATAGTTGCCTGACGCTATCGACCAGCCATCGCGCGTTGTATCGAGCTCCGTAACGACGGTGATTTCAGCCGCATCCAGTCCGAGCTCATCGCCCACCACGTTGGCAAGGACGGTGCGATGACCCTGCCCCTGGGGCACTGACGCAACGTGCACCGCCACCGACCCGCTCGGGTCGACGGAAACCGTTGCGGTTGATATGGCGCCGTTTTTCGGGCCGGCTTTGGCGCGTTCTTCGGGAGTCAGAACGGCGGTGATGTAACCCATGTTTGAAACGGAGGGCTCAACGCAGGCCGTCGTGCCGATGCCGTAGCGCTTTCCCTCTCGACGGGCGGCGTTGCGCCGCGTAACGAGTTCGCCGAATCCACCCTGGCGCAACGCCTCGTCAACGCTTAACTGGTAGTCGCCTGAGTCATACAGGCCGCCGCTGGCGGTCCGGTACGGGAACTGTTCGGATCTGATCAGATTCGTCCTGATGACATCGACCGGATCCAGCTTGAGCTCGACGGCGATGCGCTGCATCAGACGTTCAAGCGCGTAGTAAACCTGAGGGCCGCCGAAACCACGATTAAGTCCGGTGGGTGTACGGTTGGTCATCACGATGCGATTACGAATTCGCAGATTCTGAATATCGTACGCGCCGCACATGTTGCCCATCATTCGATACAGCGTCGCAGGCTCCGGCGCGCGGATAAAGGCGCCAACGTCTTCAACCTGGGACCAGTCGAGTGCGAGCACTCTGCCCTCGGAAGACACGGCAGCACGAAGGGTCGTCTGACGCGAAGTTGCCGACACCGACGCCGTGAGATGCTCGACGCGATCCTCAATCCACTTTACCGGCACACCGGCTACCCGCGCGGCGACACAGGCCAGGACCACATAGGGAAACTGAGCCTGCTTCACTCCAAAGCTGCCGCCGGAATCCGGCGGCGTCTTCAGTCGAAGTTGCGTACCCGCCACCTTCAGGGCTCGCGCGACAACCGTATGAATGGAAAACGGACCCTGAAAATTGGTCAGCGCTTCATAGGTGTTCGTGTGCGCATCGTAGTCGGCAACGATCCCGTAGGTTTCAATCGGCGTGCAGGAGTTGCGCGGGTAAAGTACGTCAACGCTTACGGTGTGGTCACTCTGTTCAAAGGCGGCATCGGGTTCGCCGTAACAGAAGCTTCTGTCGCTGCACAGATTACTGCCCAGCTTGTCGTGCAATATCGCGGCGTCCGCCTTGAGCGCGTGATCAATGCTCATGACGGGTTCGTACGGTTCGTAATCGACCTCGATCAGATCCACGGCGTCTTCGGCGATATAACGACTTTCCGCCACCACCACCGCCACGGGTTCTCCAACGTAGCGCACCCGGTCAACGGCTACCGGCCAACACTCAACGGGTACACGAATACCAACCGCCAGTGGCGCCGTGTGCGCCATGACTTCCCGAGACGTAATCACCGCAAGAACGCCGGGCAGAAGACGTGCCTCGTCGACGTTGAGACGCGCTATCCGCGCATGGGCAACGCTGGATCTGAAAACCGCCATCTGCGCGGTTCGAACACTCACCGGCAGATCATCCATAAACCGACCGCGCCCTGTGACCAGCGGGCCGTCTTCGATCCTTGGGCTGTCTGAATTCAATGTGTCGCTGTTCACGTCGCTGTGATTGGCCTGCAGGTTGGGCGGTTGATGGCGGTAGAGTTCAGGTCCGGTTCAAGTCCCAATTAAAAGTCTCTTTTAACATGGGTCAGTGACCGGGAATGCAGGGACTGGTGATCACGGCCTGACAGGGTTTACGAAGTTAACAGTCCCCCTGTTTCCACGCCAACGCGGGACCACCCCGACACCGACGGAAATTCCGCAACAAAATGGCCACAGCCACAGGTTCGGGGAGAATTTCCCGCTTTGGTCGGGAACGTAACGTCTACTACGTCGCAGCATGGGCGCCGGCATTCGCGGCATTCTCCGGTAAAGTCGCTGCCCGGATACCTTTTTGTATGATTACCGGAATCCACCGACAGCAACTTGAGGACTTGAAGATCATGGCAAGAGTTAGAGACATAGAGGTTCACGAAGTACCCGAAGATGTTCGCCCGGTGTACGAACGTTTTGCTACTCAGTATGGGCCGTTTCTGAATCAGGCGCGAGTGTTCGCTCACCGCCCGCCCGCTCTGAAGCACATCATGGGACTGCTGCTCGACTTTGCCGACGAGGCTGTTCTCGACAAACGTTATCTTGAGATCGCTTTGGTAGTCGTGTCGAAACTTAACGAGTGCAAGTACTGCGTTGCCCATCATGCACCTCGACTTATCGAGCAAGGCCTTGCGAACGATTCCGTGGCGGCAATTCTTGAGAAGGAAGTGCCGGGGTTTGACGACGTGGATCATCTGGTTCGTGACTATGCGGTCGAAGTAACAAACAACTGGAACTACATCCGGGATGACATTTTCGAACGACTGCGTGAGCACTTCACCGAAGAACAGATTGTAGAGCTGACACTGCGCACGGCGCTTTGTGGGTTTTTTAACCGATTTAACGATGCAATGCAGATCAGTATGGAAGACGGCGTTGTCGAAGATTTACTGGCGTTGGGTGGCAGCGAAGATGATCTGCCCCATGCGCAAAAGCCCGCCGCGTAAGGACACGTAACCGGACGGGCCAGCGTTTCGTGGTACCCGGTTGTGTTAAAAACAGAGTTTGATTCCGAGCAGTTTTCTGTAGAAGGAGTTGGTTCGCCAACCCGCCTGTTCGACAACGACGAAGTCGATCAGCTTTACGAAAACTACAGAACGTTCAGACAACAGATGAACGAGCGCGTTGACAGCAGCGTGCTCGTCAAACCCCATCTTGTCTGCAAGTGGCTGGACGAAATCGTGCATCACCCGCAGATTGTCGAACAGGTTGAGGCCGTTCTCGGGGCACACTTTGTGCTCTGGGAGTCTGATTTCAGAATCAATCCAGCGAGAACCCGGGGTCGACAGGCGCTCAATCTTGCCCGCAGGTCCTCAGGGGACAATGAAGCAAGAAGCGTGCGACCGCTGCGCGATTTAAACTTCCACCAGGATCTGCCTTTCTGGAATCTGTCCAATCGCAAAGTAGTCAACGTCGTTCTGGCCATTACCCCGCTTACGCATCAGTCCGGCGCACTGCGCGTCGTACCGGGTACTCATCATGATCTTTACGCCGGTGAAACACCGGCAAAGTCACTGTGCGTGGAACTCGCCCCCGGGGAGTTTTGTCTTCACCACGGCAATCTTGCCTACGCTTCAAGCCCAAACCTCACGCGCCACGACTCGATTACTTTTGTCATGCGCTATATCTCATCCGATGTCTTCAGCTTTACCGGCGTTGATTCGGTGACATACATACAGGGTGAAATGCTGCACGATCAGTTCGTCTATGAACCTCGTGTTGACGTTGATTTCGATGACAGCGCGTTGAGCGCTCTGGAAAGGGCGCTGACCTACCCCAGCGGCCTGGGCCATGGAGACTCATCCCGGACCCAGTAACGTAAACGCGGAAACGGTTTGTGCCTCGGACATCGACACAGTTTGCCAAACCGCAAACGTTGATTGTGCAGTAAACTGGGTGACCCGTTAGCCTGTGGATTCCCGGTGACATGTTCAGGTTTCTCCCCGGTGTACTGCTTGTTCAGATCGTGGCCTGTGCGCTGCTTTGGCTGAATCTCGACGCGATCAGCGCTCAGAGTCAGTCGCTGATGACGTGGGCTCGGTTTCTGATTCCGGTGCTGGTGGTAGCTCTGGTTACGGCATTCTGGTTCGGGGCGCTGTCTCGTCATGCCGCCGATGAGCGGATCGCGGCGATGCAGGCCGAATTTGCACAGGAACGCGAGAAACTCAAAGTTGCCGCCGAGCGCACCAAGACCAGAGTCATACAGAAGAGTCAGAAAGAAATCACCCGACAGGCCAGGCGCAGCCAGGCTAAAGCCAGTTTCAAGGTTGGAGCTGCCGTCACCGGTGTAGTCGCGTTCGGGATCTTCATGACCTTCACCCAGTTTGCGTTGACGGGCCTGCTGCTGCTTGGCGGCGCCGGCGCGCTTCTCGGTGGCTACGCGTTCAGGCTGCGCGGCCGGAACAGACTGCTCATGGACGAGGACGCCGCCCCGCGTATCGAAAAGCGCGGACTCCGAAGGCTGCTGCCCGGATCAAAATCGAGCTAGGTCGAGGCGGATATTTCCTGCCATGTTGACTTGATCCATTTCGCGCACGCTACCGAGTTTTCGAATATCGAATAGCCGTGACCGCCGCCGTAGTCGGGACGCGGAATGAATTCTGTCGAAATCTGTCCAAGGCCGCTGTCGTCATGGGTGGCGTGATGCTTCATCAGATTGCGCAGCACGAGTTTGAAGGGCTCAAGACGACTCTCATCCCATGGCGCCACATACTGACCGGGCTCAGGACGGATAAACGGATACTGCACGCCCCGGCCTGTGGTTCCGTCAGGGTGCGAGGCAAAAGTATTTTTCGGATTGTTGGGCACCGCTGCGCGCGCGTGACAGTGAAAGACAAGGCCGCGATCAATCCACTGGGAACAGACGTTTCCCGGTCGGTCCGGCTCAAGTATCAGTGAGCCGTCCGCAAGCGCGGGCGTAATGTCGCGAATCTTCTGTTCGTGAGGGTTGTCGATCTTGAACATCACATGAGAATGATCAAGCGTCATGCGATAGGGCACCCCGCGCTTCTCGACAAGATCTGCTACCTCGTTGACGCGCGTGAAGTCCTCGGACCACATGTTTATGTGTACCTCGAAGGTCGGGTGACATCCACATTTGTCACCCCACTCGCTCGCCTCGAGATAAAGCTGCGCCACCTCTTCATTCGTCACGGCGCGCCCGTCCGCGTGATCCCACATCACCTGGGTGTTGTGCATGTGACTGCCTAGCCGTGCGCTGAGTTCGAGTTTCTCCTTTAACAGAGACTCGTCGCGACCGAGCGTATAAAACCAGCCGCCGGCTCGAATCGGCAATTGATACTTTTCGCTCGCGGCCAGGTAGGCGTCCACATCTGCCGGGTTTTCCGGCGTTTTATCGTAGTAGTCGTACACCCCCGACTCCGCCACCATCGCAAAACGCGTCTCCAGATCCGGCGTGGGATCGCGATCGGTATGCATGATGCCGAGTTCGGTTATTCCTACCAGCAGCGGTTTGCGATTCGTCATTTGCGTCGAAATCCTCGTCGTTGGGCGTCAGCGTGGCGAATCGCGAAGCGTTCAGGTTCGCATCTACTCGTGACCCTTGCCTGGAGCCGGTGTCGCTCCCGGTGTACCGACAGTCATCGCTTTCTCGGGTCCGCCGTACTTTGCAATCAGCGCGTTCTGATCCCGCTTCGCCATGGCGTCGACGGCCTCGGGCGTTTTGCCGCCAAGCTGGCGAACGAGTTCCTGATGAAGTCGCTGTTCAACGTTCACGTAATCTGCGTAGCCCGCGAGGTTGGTGGTTTCTTCGGGATCGGACTGCGTATCAAACAGCTCCGATGGGTAGTCGACGTAGTAGTGATACTTGTGGCGACCGTCGTCAATCATGAACGCACCGGTTGGGGCACCGGCCGCGTGATACTGGGACAGCATCATGCGCTCCTGATTCGATCCGAGCATCTGCAGCAGCGACTTTGACGGCCGCTCGTGTTCGTCATCGATATCGGCGACGCCCATACAGTCCAGAGCCGTGGCGTGAATGTCAGTGAGGCCGACGGGCGTGGAGTTAACTTCGCCTTTGGCAATACCCGGACCGGCCACAATCATCGGCACGTCGACGGACTCCTTGTACAGATTCGACTTGCCCCAGAGGGCGCGCTGTCCGATGTTGTCGCCATGATCTGATGTATAGACAACGATGGTGTTGTCGAGCTGTCCCGAGGCTTCAAGCGCTTTGAGGACGCGGCCCATGTTCTCGTCCATGAAAGAGCACAGCGCAAAATAGGATGCGATCGCGAGCTTGCGACGCTCGGGCTGACCATCGAAAAAATGATCCTGACCCATGAACGCTTCCCGGGCGGCTATCCACGGGTGCCATTCATAGCCATCGCTCGGAAGCAGCTTGGAATGTTCGATCTTGTGCAGCGGGTAGTGTTCAAAAAATCGCTCCGGGGCTACCAGAGGAAAGTGCGGGGACACCATTCCGACAAAAAGCGCCCATGGCTTGTCGTCTGGCGCGGCGCCACGGTCGTGGAGCCATTTTTCAGTGCGCGTTGTGACGTCCAGATCGTATTCGTTATAGCTGCAGGTCCCCGGGCCGACATCCTTGAGCATCTGCTTCATCACCTGGGTTTTGGGCAGGGGATCACGAATCGACCCCCAGACCATGCCAATGCCTTCCCAGATATGCATCGGGGCATGCTCTACATCAAACCCCGTCGGGTCCTCGGTTTTGGTGTAGTGCAGCTTGCCGATGGACTCGACGCGGTGTCCGGCCTCTGAAAGTGCATGGCACCAGCCTTTGATTTTGCCTTCATAGGCAATCGCATTGTCCCAGTAACCGCACTCGTGAACGTGGAGTCCGGTTGCGAGGGACCCTCTTGCCGGCACGCAGATCGGGCAGGGTGTCGTCGCGTTCTCAAATCGCGTTCCGCGTGCCGCAAGCGCGTCCAGGTGAGGCGTTTTGACCAGTCCAGACCCGGAAACACCCATGTGTCTCGGGTCATGCTCATCCGAAAACAGAAAAAGGAAATTGGGTTTGCGTGTTGTCACTGAGAATGCCCTTTAAGAATCGATCCTCTGGTAGACCATACGGGGCGCTCTCGGGCCGATGCAACCGGTCCTGTCATTTTGCTGGGTGATTAGACGGCGCAGAGTTAGCAGGTTGCGACCATGAAGTTGTTAGAATCTGAACCGATTCAGCCCCGAACATTCAAGGCACTGATCCATGACATCGAATAAGACAGTTGCAGACGAACTCGTTGGTGCTCTTTGGCCCGCATCGCACCCCGCCGAAGACCCGGTCACCTACGGCCACGTGACGCTGGACCCCAGCGACCCGGTAGAGGTTCGAAGCGCCCAGAGTTTCAAGCTCGTGTACCACGTCGGCCGTTATGGCATCGACGATACCGGCGCCATCAGAATCGTATGGCGATACATGGGCGATCAGGGTGATCTTCAAACCCACGACCCCAAGGCCTACAACTACGTCACCGCCGAGCCCAGCAACAACTCAAGACTCAGACTGTCCTACGGCAAAACCGCCGGCCAGCGTCCGTGGCTGCGCTCACTGACCATTCAGCTGCACGGCGGCTACCTTCGCGAAGGCGACACCATCACCGTCAACATCGGCGACACGTCCGGCGGATCACCGGGGCTGCAGATGCAGACCATGGTTGAACGCGGATTTGAATTCAAAGTGCTCGCGGACGTGTGCGCAACCGGACATTTTGTGCCACTGACCAAGAGCCCATCCATCGAGGTCGTGCCCGGATCTCCAGCGCGCTGGAAGGCCGTCATCTCGACGTTGCGTCGCCCGGGTGAAAAGTTCGAGTTTGGTCTCAAGGCCGAAGACCTCTGGGGCAATCCGACACCCCACGCAAGCGGAACCTTCAGTCTGGAGACGACGCTGCCCGTAAACGGGCTGCCGTCGACTGTCGAATTTCCACACGGAGAAAAAGCACTGGTTCTCGAAGGCCTGACGGTGGACGCCGAAGGCGAGCTTCGCATTCGCGTAGTCGATCAGGCCGGCAACGAGATTGCGCAAGCCGGCCCGATGATCATTCGCGACGGCGACGTCGCCGGCTACTGGGGCGATCTGCACGGACAAAGTGGTGAGTCGATCGGCATCACAACATCACGCGACTACTTTAACTTTGCACGCAATCTTTCCTTTCTCGAAGTCTCGGGACATCAGGCCAACGATTTTCAGGTCAACAACGCATTCTGGAAGTACCTGAACGAGCTGACGGCAGAATTTCAGGAGGATCATCGGTTTGTGGTTTTCCCCGGCTACGAATGGTCTGGCAACACCAGCGTCGGTGGCGATCGCAACGTCTTTTTCAAGACCGAAGGACGTCAGATTCGACGATCATCCCACGCCCTTCTCGTTGATCGATCCGACATCAATACGGATGCGACAACGGCCAACGATCTTTTCGAAGCACTCAAGGATGAAGACTGCACGATCTACGCTCACGTCGGGGGTCGGTATGCTGACATTAAATACGCGCACGATCCGAAACTCGAAACGGCGATGGAGATTCACTCTGCGTGGGGCACCTTTGAGTGGCTGCTCACCGACGGATTTCCCGAAGGCCATCGATCGGGCGTAGTTTGCAACAGCGACGGACACAAGGGTCGCCCCGGGGCGAGCTATCCCGGCACGTCCATGTTTGGAGCCTACGGCGGGCTGACGTGCTTTATCGCGAAGGAGCTGACGCGCGACGGTATATTCGAGGCGATGCGCAGACGCCACCACTACGGTACGACAGGCTGCAGACTGCACATGGACGTGACCGCGCACTTTGATTCACCCGCTACGCTGTACGAACGCGACCCCAACGCATTCGACAACCCGAAGTCACACCAGGTGACTGACGTCATGATGGGCGACATCGTCAAAACCGACAGCGACGAGGTCGAGCTTCGTTTCACCGTAAAGTCACCGTCGCCGATTGAACGCATCGAGGTACGCAACGGCACAGACGTACTGACCACCGTACGACCCTATTCAGAATCCGAGCTTGGCGACAGAATTCGGGTTGTATGGAGCGGCTCCGAGTATCGCGGTCGCGGTCGACAGTCCACGTGGACCGGCCGCGCACGCTTTAACGGCTGCCGGATCACGAAGATGAGCAAGATCAATGCCTGGAACCACGAGCGACTGCTGGAGCAGACCGGCATGAATACGGTGGAGTTCGACGCGATCACGACTGGCAACTTTGGTGGCTTTGACGCGTGGCTTGACGCAGAAGCTGGCGGATCCATTGACCTCACCTGCAATCACGGTGAGATCAAATGCGCGCTGTCGGAAATCGGGCTTGAAGATACGGTTCTTGATGCCGGTGGACTCGAGCGCAAGATCAAGGTGTTCAGGCTGCCTGAGGAAAATACGCATCGTGAAGTTGAGCACGTGGTTCGCATACCCGTCAGCGCAACTGGCGACAACCCGCTGTGGATTGCGGTCACAACAGAAGACGGCTTCCAGGCATGGAGCAGCCCGATCTTTGTGTTCAAATAAGAGATCGAACGAACGATGCTGGTTTACATCCTGAGCCCGGGTCGGTCTGGCGAGAAAACTCTCGCCAGCGCCTGCGGCTTCATGAGCAACTACACGTTTGGACAAGACCGGCCCCACAAGGACAATTACATCGCTTTCGACAGGCACCTTGCATGGTCCCTGAACCAGCTTAATGACAGCGCAATGTTTGTCCATCTGGAGGCCGACCGCAGTCATACCGCATCGGCCTATCATCGTTTTGGCTTTGATGAAGCGACCGTTGCGCACTGGACACCGCTGGTGAAAGGTCGACTCAGCGTGCAGCCTGGAGAGTCTGACGCTGCCGCCTGCCTCGAGTACGTCGATTGCGTAGCCGCCGGAATTCGTTCGGCGATCGCTACGCGAAAGCATCACCTGGCTATCCGTTCGACTACGCGGGCGGCCGACTTCACAACACTCTGGGAGAGGATTGGTGCCGAGGGCAATCTGAAGGGCGCACTGGAGCTCTTTCGGCTGAACGAAGATCTCGCCGCCTACCTTCCCCTGCTTTCAGAACCCGAAGATCACGACGACGTCGCTCAGGAGAATCCAGCCTGATCCAGCGCGAGCCCTTTCATGTTGGGCTCGATCGGCACAAAAAAGCTTTGACCGACATCCCAGGTATGACCCTGACCGTGTCGGTTCAGAACAAAGCCCAGGCCCTGAATCCGATAGCAGTTTCCGCCGGCGTAGTAGACATCGCCGATCAGTCGTCGATCGATCTCCCGGGGATCGTTGTGCCAGCCACCGACCTTGAGCGCGTCGTCACGCAGCAAAAACAGCGTGCCACCCGCCTGCTTGTCGTCGTACCCCTCGACGCCATCCAGAGCCCGGCGCACGGTGACGTCCACGTCACCGAAGTAGATGTATTCCGCCGGCTTGCCGACCAGCGTTGCGCCTGAATATTCGTGCGCCAGCACCAGATCCCAGAAATGATCCTGATCATAGATATCGTCGTCGTCGAACTTTGATACGAACGTACCCGTCGCCTGGTCCAGTGCCAGATTGAGACACTCCCCGAGGTTGAGGTCTTCGGGCGCGCGAATCAGCTTGCAG
Source organism: uncultured Gammaproteobacteria bacterium (assembly GCA_938034705.1). Classification (GTDB taxonomy): domain Bacteria; phylum Pseudomonadota; class Gammaproteobacteria; order Arenicellales; family CALHMG01; genus CALHMG01. The sequence continues at coordinate 3,977 of CALHMG010000105.1, read as the reverse complement.
TTCGGCAGCGGCGACGAGACAGTCGCCAGAGCGGCGTTGAACTCTTCCTCACGTCCGTGAGTTACCAGCACGGTTTCCAGGTGAGGATAGGTCTGCATGCTCAGCTGGTGTGCGATATGTTCGATCAGCTCCGGCCGCCGTGTCACGGCCAGAACGCTGATGGTTTCAGGAGCCAGCAGTTCAACGCCGGTGATGGATTCAACCTCACGCCACAGCGCCGCGAAGCTGTGATGTTTCATGCTCGCACGCGCCGTTCTGAACGCGATAGCCCGTCGCAGGCCGGCGTCGCGGACCACATCAAACGTCGTCTCCCTGAAGCAAGCCATCAGTTCCGGACTTATCAGCTCGCTGATGTCGCTCGCATCATCAAGCAAAACCACCGGCACGCCCGCGGCCGCGAGCCGCACGAGCCAGGACGCACGCTGACCCGGGGTCGAATAAAGATTGGCGTGGTCGATGACCGCGCGATACTGACGCATCTGCCGGGCGGTCTGCGTGGCATCGTCAACAAACGGCCTCACCGTATAACCATGCTCCGCGCCGGCCGCTGCCGCGTTCGGGTCATGACTGTAGAGCGTGACGGACCTGCCGGAGTAGCGAATAAACGATGCCAGCGCTTCGGGGGTAGCCGAGTTGCCGATCTGATCGATCATGACAAAACTCGCGCTTGAAGCGCTTCGCCAGCCCAGCGGATTGTAGTCGGACAGCGAAAACGGTTCTGCAGTTACAAGATCACATCGCTCCGGATGGTCAACATCAAGGCCGACAACCACATCCGCCCGGTCGCAGGTTTCATCCCATCCTTCGCCGTTTCGCCCTCGAAAGGTGACCAGCGGCGCGGACGCTGCGTCGGCCCGGGCGCGCAATGCGTTAAACGCGTCGACGCCACCTGCGCCATGTTCAAACGCGAAAACGCGCGGCATCTTTTGGTCGTGGCTCATGTGAATAAACTGCCGTGCGTCAGGATTGCGTTGTCGTCAGACCAAGATCCGTCAGCAGTCGCGTTACCAGCGGACCGGACGCATCAACGGAACCGCTCGCAGAACGCGGCTCGTGCCCGGCGGGATCGTGAAAAGGCGGCAGCACGGCGGCATCAAAAAGCTGCGTGATGCCGACGCTGTGAAAATCATAACTGTCAACACCAAACAGTCGATCGATCGTTGTGGCGACGTCGGCCTGACTGTCAGCCGTCAGCAGCGCACGCTGCAGCGCACGCTGTCTATACATGACAACGGCAGGCGTCGAGCCGATGGCTGCATCGACGGCGGTCGCCATGCCGTAACCGTTGTCGTTGAGACTCTCCATCATCAACATCAGCGTATCGGGTGACAGACCAACATAAGGCGCAACCACCGCCATGTACGGAATGAACTCGTCAACGTCGGCCTCGCCACTGCAGTCGATGCGCGGATCCGAACCAAATCGAAATTCAAGTGAACGCCGTTCGGCATGGTCATCGGGGACGCTGACATCGATCACGAGGTCCGTCAGCGGTGCGCGCAAAATCGATTCGACGCATTCGATGATCTGGGCCGCGGGCTCGTAGCTCGCCAGTACGGTAACCGCCAGCGTCGGCCTGGTGGAAATCGCCTTGCTTTCGTGGCGTCGAAAGGGAGGTACCGGTATCAGGTCCTGGAGCAGCACCTTCTGGTGCGCAAACTCGAGACTCTCATCACCGTCGGCGCCGGCAACACCGTCCATGCCCTGATGCACACAAAGCGCGTCGGTATTGGGAACGATCACGGCGCCCTGACTGTACAGTCGATAGGTCAGTTCCGCGTCTTCGCCACCCCAGCCTGAAAACGCCTCGCTGAAACCGCCCACGGCCTCGAACAACGCGCGCGATACGCCCATGTTGCCACCGCACACGACGTAGATGATTTCAGGTGTTTCATCGCGCAGGTCGCTGGTCATCGCGTAGTACTCCTCGATCCAGCGCGGCGCTCGCGTATTGGCAAGCCAGTCGGTTTCCGTGAACGGCCTGCCCGGCTGCGCTTTGACCTGACCGATAAAGTCGGCGACGTCCTCGGTTTGCATGTGCCGGCGCGATCCGGGTGTCACCATGATGTCACTGCCGTGATGCCAGCAGGCGTGACGCGAAATCCACTGCGGATCAGGCAGCATGTCGCAATCGAGAAACAGCAGAATCTCACCCGTTGCGGCCGCGGCGCCGAGGTTGCGCGCGGCGGCAAGCCGGAACCCGAGATCTTCCTGGGCGACGACGCGAGTTGCCGGAAGGTTATCTATCTCGGGAACCTTCGCCGCCGGACTGGACCCGTCGTCGGCGATCACGATTTCGGTCAACGCCTTGGGGTAGTCCTGAAAACTGAGAAGCGCGAGCGTATTGTTGAGCTGCTCCTGGCCGTTGTACACGGGGATGATGACGCTGACAGATCGACTCGCAACAAACGCCTCGCTGTAGCCTGTCGCGTTCGCCCGCGTCCAGTCGTTACCCGGGATCTCTCCGGGCTTTATTTCAGTCGACCGCCATGCGGCGCTGTCATCGATAGCGTCATCGCGTGAATTGCCCGTTGCCGCGATTTCATCATGTTCCGGATAGTTTTCGGAAAACCTGAAACTGTACGTCGCCTGACCCTGGGCCAGCGCCCTCGAAAAAGCTTTTTCCGCGGGCAGCCCCGCGCCATCGGGCAGACGTACCGGGACTGAATCTTCGGCGTCGAGCTGTGCACGCAGGTATCGAATGCGCTGCTTTAAACGAATGCTTTCTTTTTTAAGGCTCTGGACGTTTTGCGTAAGCAGCGCTGCTTCGAGTCTGTTACGCGTGGCCGACCGCAACTGCTCGCGAGTTTGCGCAAGCTCCTGCTCCAGCTCTTCGATACGTCGCCGCTGTAACGCCGTGTCACTGCTGCCGTCGTCTGCGGTCATGGCCGGTAAGTCCCTTTAGTTAGTCAGCCCACCCCGGCATACTATCAAGAGTTAATGCCTGACGCCCACGAAGCCGCAGATGCCCACACCCACAATCGCACTTTCGATGATCGTCAAAGACGAATCCCACGTCATTGAACGATGTCTGGCAACCGTGAAGCCGCTGATCGATTTCTGGGTGATCGCCGATACGGGCTCCACCGACAACACGCGCGAACTCGTTGAGGCTTTTCTGGCCGACATTCCCGGCACCATGATCGATATCCCCTGGGACGGTTTTGCCGCGAGCCGCAATCGCAGTCTTGAACTTGCACGCCAGCACGCCGACTACTGTCTGATCATCGATGCCGACGAGATTCTGGTGTTTGACGATGCGTTCGAGCTGCCGCCCCTGAGCTATGAGTCGTACAACATCAAAACCTGCTTCGACGGCATCGAGTACTGGCGACGACAGCTCGTCAAATCGTCACGCAACTGGCGTTACACCGGCCGCGTACACGAGCTGCTTGACCTGGATGAGCCCTACACCGACGCCGATCTGCCTGGCGTTATCAACTTCCCGCAACAGGACAGCGCACGCAATCAGCTTGGCCACGCCGAGAAAACCCGACGTGACGCCATCATTCTGGAAGAGGAGTTTGCCGCCAACCCCGACGACCCGCGCACGGTGTTCATGCTCGCCCAGAGCCACATGACCTCAGAAAATCTAACTAGAGCGCTCGATCTATACCGACTTCGCACCACAATGGGTGGCGATGAGGACGCGATCTGGTTCTCGTTTTATAAGGTTGGCTTAATACTCGAACGGCTCGGCGGGCCGGTAAATCAGGTCATCGAGAGCTATCAGGAGGCTTTTAACGTCAAACCTCACCGGGCAGAACCGCTTGTCAGGTTAATTTCATATTTCATCACTCAAAACGACTTTAAGACTTCTACGGAACTATTTGATTTGATTAGATATTTAAAGTGCCCAGAACGGGACTATCGTGTCGAGCGCCTTGTGTATACAGGTTCAATCCCTGAGATCGCGAGCTTGCTTGACCATGCTGAATCGGATCGCTAGGCTTCCTAGTTCTGATTCAGAAAACAAC
>CALHMG010000104.1 GCA_938034705.1 uncultured Gammaproteobacteria bacterium | reverse complement strand
TGGCATCGCGACATCGGGCGAGACGCAACGGAGATACGGATCGCGTCGAAGTCTTTTCAAGGTGCAGTGACTGTTCGTAACAAAAGGGGGGTGCCTCGACAGGCTTGTTCAAAAAAGCCGCGGGCGCTCGTTACGACGTTCCAGGGGGTGCGTGCTGACCGTAGGCACGGTCGCGCCAATGCACACAAACAAATAATAAACGCCGTCGTGGGAACACAGACGGACGCGCGGCTTGCTGCGTGTTCTGACGTGTCCGTGACGAATGTGTTCGCATTTATTTGAGGAAAAATTGGTATGCGATTGAAGTTCAACTCCGTGGCTGGTGTTCTCGCCGTGACTCTTCTGGTTACAGCGACTACCGCAAACGCCGAAAACCGCCGGATGAAAATCCACAAGAAAAACCCGAACGGAACCCCGGGGTTTGTGACCGGTGATCTCGGTCGTGTTATTTCGCCAAAAGACAGTGGGGCCGCGCTAAGAACGATGGCGCGCCGATCGGTCAATGACGACGTCGATTTCAAGCAAAGCGCCAAAGTTTTTCTTGATCAGTTTATTGACGACAACTACAACCCGGCTGGCACCGAGACAATGGTTGCCAAGCGCCATGAAGTCGATGGTGCGGGTACGGCCCACGTAAAATTCATTCAGCGTATCAACGGCCGTCGAGTGTTCGGAGCAAGAATGCTCGTGCACGTCGACATGGCTACCGGCGAAGTGTATGCCGTGAACGGTGAATTCATTCGCGACACCGGACTGCCTTCCGAGGCCACTGTGAAACCACGGCGTATGCTGAAAAAGGCACTGAAAGCGCGTGGAATTACCAAATTCAAGGTCAAGAAAGACCCTCGTCTGGGTTACGTCGTGCGCCCTGAAGGCGACAAGGCCGCTCTGGCCTGGAAAATCCGCGTGAGATATCGCAACGAGGCCGAAATTCGACTCGACGATATATTCGTTGATGCCACGACGGGTCAAATCGTCACCATGCATCCGAAGATTCATCCGATTCGATCGGTCCAGACTTTTGACGCGCGACTGGGCACCAGTTTGCCGGGACGCCTGGTCTGTACCGATGACCAGACCTGTGACACCAACGTTGCTCAGGCGGCGCATGACAATGCCAAAGCAACGTACGACTACATGTTCGAGAAGTTCAATCGTGATTCTCTCGACGATAACGGCTTTACGTTGAGATCCACCGTCAACGTCCGTGACCCGGATCAGCCGAACAAGCCTTATAACAACGCTTACTGGAACGGTTATCAGATGGCGTATGGCGATGGCGACGGGGTTGTTTTCCGTGAGCTTGGGTATGCGCTTGATGTGGTGGCTCACGAATTTGGTCACGGCGTAACCACCAATGAATCGAATCTGATCTACAACGGTGAGTCCGGTGCGCTGAACGAAGCGTGGTCTGACATTCTGTCCGCAGGCGTCGAGGCGTGGAAAAGCGGCGGTATCAGCGAGGAGACCTGGAAACTGGGTGAAGATATCTATACACCGGGCACATCCGGCGATGCGCTGCGATACCTGAATAACCCGACCAAAGACGGTTCTTCACGCGACTACTATCCTGAGCGTTATACCGGCAGCGCAGACGCTGGCGGCGTGCATATCAACTCCGGTATTGCGAACCTGGCCTTTTACCTGCTGGTCGAGGGTGGCAAGCATCCGCGGAACAAAACCAGCGTTAACGTTACCCAGATCGGCCTGTCCAAGGCGGAGCAGATTTTCTATCGTGCGCAAACGACCTATCTGACGCCTTCTTCAAACTTCGAAGCGGCGCGTGCCGCGACGGCGCAGGCGGCTAAAGACCTCTACGGCGATGACGAGCACGATGCCGTACATGAGGCATGGGATGCGGTAGGCGTGCCCGGAAGTAACACGGGTGGTGGTAACGGTGGTGGCAATACGAGCGGCGGTGAACTCCAGCGCGCGGTTGCTGAGACCGGCATCAGCGTCTCAACCGGCGGCAAGGTCTATTACAACTTTACTGTGCCTGCCGGCGCAACGAACCTGACGGTAAATCTGTCCGGCGGGACCGGCGATGCCGATCTGTACCTGCGTCGTGGCAGTCAGCCAACGACGTCGGCTTATGACTGTCGTCCGTACAAAGACGGAAACACCGAAGCGTGTTCTGTCCCAACACCGGGCTCTGGCAAGTGGCACGTGATGGTTGTTGGCTATAAAGCCGCCACGGGTGTTCGCCTGATCGCCAACTGGGACGAAGCCACAGGTGGCGGCAATCCGCCGGCCGGGGGCGTTCTGCAAAATGGTGTCGTCAAAGGCAATCTGTCGGGATCAACCGGAAGCACAGCGTTCTATACCTTCGACCTGCCTGCAGGTGCCAAGAACCTGCGCGTGGCCACATCAGGCGGCAGCGGCGACGTTGATCTGTACCTGCGCCGCGGCTCAAAGCCAACGACGTCGGCTTACGACTGTCGTCCTTACGAGCAGGGAAATGCTGAAGTGTGCTCGGGCGCAACGCCTGGCGCCGGAACCTGGCACGTCATGATTCGCGGCTATACGGCATTTGGTGGCGTAAATCTGGTCGCAAGCTGGGACGAAGCCACGGGCGGCAACGACCCGGGCCCCCAGGCCTGTACGCCGGGTTCGATCACGAAAACCGAGCAGCGAAAGGGCTGGTGGGGAAGTGAGGACTACAGCATCACGGTTCCTGCCTGTGCGACCACGCTCACCGTGACGACGTCAGGTGGCAGCGGAAACAGCGACCTTTATGTCAACGCTGGATCGAGCGCGAGTTCATCGAACTATGACTGCAAGTCTACCGGCGGCACGACCAGCGAAAGCTGTACGCTGAACAACGCCGGTGGCAAGGTCTGGAACGTCCAGCTGAAAGCCAAGTCTTTCAGCTACCGTGGCGTCAAGCTGGTGATGTCCTACCAGTAAGTTCCTTAAGACCTTACGGTCGGGACAAAAAAGGCGGCCCGGGAGGCCGCCTTTTTCTCGTTCTGGAAGTAGCGCTCAGGAATCGAGATTCTTGGCAACGAATTCCCAGTTAACGAGGTTCCAGAACGCGTCGACATAGGCCGGCCGCGCGTTACGGTAGTCGATGTAGTACGCGTGCTCCCAGACGTCGCATGTCAGAAGAGGCGTCATGCCCGCATCCGTCAGCGGGGTGCCCGCACCGATAGTGTTCACGCAGTCGAGACTGCCGTCTGCTTTCTTTACCAGCCATCCCCAGCCTGATCCGAATGCGCCAATCGCTGTTGCACTGAATTTTTCCTTGAAGGCATCCAGTGATCCGAACGATTTCTCGATCGCATTGAGCACGTCGCCCGTTGGAGCGCCGCCACCGTTCGGGCTGAGGCTGTTCCAGTAGAACGTGTGGTTCCAGATCTGCGCAGCGTTGTTGAACATGCCGCCGTCAGAGTCCTTGATGATTTCTTCGAGACTTGCCTTTTCGAATTTGGTTCCGCCAAGCATGTTGTTCAGATTGGTGACATACGTCTGATGATGCTTGCCGTAGTGGAATTCGAGCGTTTCTTCAGAAATATGTGGAGCGAGAGCGCCCATGGCGTAGGGCAGGTCGGGCAGTTTGTGTTCCATGGTGTTGGATTCCTTTAAGCGAAAGCTGAACTTAACTGTTGAACCGAGGCGGTTTCAAAGCACCGGATTTCGGTAGAACCAGAGTCGAGTCGCGTTCAGGCGCCCTGGACGCGACGATAAATCGGTCACGAAGTATACGAAAAATAGGGCTTCCGGATCGCTTTTCGGCCCATGCCTGCCCAAAATTCGAGCCCCACAGGGCCAAATTTGACGTTTCGGCGCGCGGTGGGGCGCAAGCGGCCCCTGTCGGGCCTGTCAGTTGTCTTCGATGGCCCGAATTTCGACTGACCGGATGTAGCCGTTGAAATTGCCGAGCACCAGCTCGGTGTTGGGCGCGGGCCAGCCCTCGATGGCACCGACACACGGGACGGTGGCGATGGTCTGCTCGTCGATACTCACAGAACACTCTTCCGGGGTCATGGAGAAAGAGATCCTGTGCCAGTCATTGTCTTCGAAGATCTGCTGCAGGGTTTCACCTTCGGCGAGCGGTTGCTGCGCGGCAGCCATGTCGGGTCCGATATTCGGATCCCACGCAAAGCTGAACCAGGCGCTTCCGTCGGCAACAATTTGCAGCACCGGGACGTTGACGCTGGCATCCCAGTCGGTCAGTCGGAACTCCGCCTCAAAGACAAGTTTCTCAAGCGGTTCGGTAATCAGGTTATCAAACGGCAGTGGCGCGAACAGCTCGTCACCTTCGCTGGTGAACTGCGTTGTCGCCAGGGCGCCCGTAGTGCGGGTTGGTGTGGCTACCGAAAACTGTACGTTGCCGTTGACTTCAAACTCCGGGGCGTTGGCGGTGACATCGGCAAAGTTCTCACTCAGCGGATAGCTCACGAGGACTACGGAATCGTCAACCGGATCGCCGACCGTTGGATCGCTGCCGTCGTCACCCGATCCCGTTGTCGGGGGCGTGCCGCTGCCGCCATCGGTGGGCGTCGTCGTCACCGCAGGGCCGTTGGCGGAAATAATAATGATCTCGTCCACGAACCCGTCCAGGTTGCCGACCCGTACGGTTGCGTTGCCGATCGCATCCCATTCTGCCAGGTCGTCCGGAGCCTCGATCTGGCCGACCAGAGAGCCGTCAACACGGAACTCGTAGCCGATATTGGTCAAGTCGATACGTACGTGATGCCAGACCTGCTCGGTCAGCACGGCGTCAACGGTGCCGGAGTCAAAAACTACATCTCCGTTGCCGACAATCTGGCGTCCCTGGCTTGAGTCCACAAGCGAGATGCCAGGGCCGGAGTTGCCGCCAAACTGAAGAATCGTGGGCGAGCTCAGAAACGAGGACTGCCATTCGTTGACGTAGATCATCGCGGAAATGCTGATTCGCTGGGTCACGCCGACAAAATTCAGCAGCTGGACGTCGACGGACCCGAGCAGCTGATCGCCTGAGTCTTCGACACGTACTCGCTGATTTCCAGGCTCTCCCGGTACATCGAAGGAGTCTGAATCAAAGGACGTGCCGCGGCTGCTCAACGGACTGAGCACACCGCGAAGGTCACTCAGGCTGCCGTCGAGTCGGTACCAGGCGATGACGTCTTGCGCGGTCGCCGGATCAAACGCGAAAAAATTGGTTACCGCGGGTTGCACCGGGGATTGTGGCGTCGGAAGCCCAAAACCCGGTACCGAAGTCACGACAGGCGTGGGGTTTGACGTCCCCGTAGTGGTGCCGTCGGTATCAGAACCCGATCCGTCATCCACGTTGTTTGAGTCAGTAAGATTCGTTTGTCCTGCAATCGGTGTACTGGTTGACTGTTCGGTGATGGTGTCCTGTTCGTCCTCAACCAGCGTCGGGTCGCCGTCTTCCTGCTCTTCATCACTGACTTCGGGTTCAGACGGGGAGTGCGACTCGTCGAGAGCGCCTGCTCCACTTTGCTGGGCCAACAGCGCCTGTTCCTGCTGGTTCTGAATCGCCTGCAGCAGAGGGTCCTGATTGGTCAGTGGCTCGATGTAGCCTGACCCAACGCTTTCGGGCTGATAGCTGTCAGGAAGATTGTCTTCGGAGAAGATGCCTTCGTTCTCGTTGTAGCCGTTGCCGTCAAGCTGCCGGTCGTTATTGGCGTACTGATCGCCCGTCTCCAGAATGCTTTGCTCTTCAGGGAAGCGATTGGTTTCCTGAAAGTTGTCGGCGTCCTGCAGCTTGCTGGCGTCATCGGCGCTGTTCTCGGCGACGCCTTCGTAATCTGGAGGCGATACCGGCGCGTCATCGGGCTCCTGGACGCCGTCAATCGGTGGAGCGGGCCCGCTTTCGGCGGTTGCGACTGAGTCACCGTCGCCGGACAGCGTTTTCGGGGCATCGGGCTTGACCTCGAGCGAAGCCTCGTCGAGGCCCGCCATCTCAAAGAGTCCGAGACTCGGTTGATCATCTTTATTGCTGGCGGAAGCCGTTGCTTCACCTTTCCCCGATACCGATCCGATGTCGTTGACCGCAGCGGGGTTTTCATTGACGGCTTCTGCTGTCGACGTCGTGCCGGGCTCCGCCGCGCCGGGGTTCTCGGACGGCGTGATGTCGAGCGCCAGGGCATCGGCATCCGTATCCGCGTCTGCACCCGGGGAGGAACTTCGATCCGCGGATTCATCCACGTTCAGGGCAGATTTATCGGTATTTTCAGTGTTTTCGACAACCTGCGCGTCTGGCGTATCACTGTCCAGCGCGAGAAATTCGGCGTCAGACGTCGCCTGCGCATCGGTGGCGTCAGGGACGGCCTGTGTATCGCCGTCAGCTGCCGGTTGACCGGTAGTGGCGAGGGCTTCCTCGTCAGAGCGATCGGTGTCATCCGTGAGGTCGTCGGGTGACTCCATGACGTCCGCGATCTGCTGCTGCACCCGGGACAGTTCTGCCTCGTCCGAGGCCAGCAGTGTTGCGCGCATGCGTCCGTCATCAAGCACGCGCTCTCGGGTGACACTCAGGTCCTTGATCTCGCCTTTGATCCCCGAAAATTCCACAGCCACCAGCGTCGCGGCTTTATCCGTGACTTGAGGGCTGTCGTTTTCTGCGATGAGTCGCCCGTTTAAACGCGTTTTGATGCCTGTAGCGGATGCGACGATCTGAAGATGATGTTCCCGACCGGGCTTAAGATCGTTTTCGATTGCGCTGGCAAGAGACCACGGGAACGGCGCGTTGAGCTCGATTCTGGCGCCATCGCTTCCCAGGGCCGCGACCACGATGACGGCGTCTATGGATACAGAGCGGACGTGCCGTGCGCTCTGAACAGCGACAGCAACCGTTGCCTGCTCGGTCGGGACGTCTATTGATGCCAGCAGTCGGCCAGGCTCGCTTCGAAGAATTGCGCCGTCACCGGTCGCAATCTCAAATACGGGACTCAGGGAGTCTGCGTTGACGGCGGCTCCGACGCGAGGCCGCTCTGACTTGATCGCCGCCGCAACGGGTGCCGCGGGTTCGCTGAAAGTGGGGGCGAGGGCAGATTCGATGCGCGCGTTGATGTGCACGCCGGCTCCTCGCATTGTGGCACCTGGCGAAAAACCGTTACCGATCGCCGGTACAGCAATACAACACGCTACGCCGACAACGCCAGCCAGTCGAAGGACAAACGTCGTCGCGTTCGTTCTCATCTCCACACATCCCCTTTACCTATTGCGGACGTCTGATCGATGCCGCGCGCTCTTAACGAGTGCGGACATTCAGTCATCGTTCGCTTTGTTATGTGTACATCTTCGCCCTTGCCGATGGCTCGGCACAATTGCGAGTTACCGCTTTGCGAATGGTTCGTGAACACGTGACGGGAGAAAGTCTTGGACGAGTCGAGACGCCAAGAATGAACCGAGGTATCTACCTGGTTAATCCATGAAGGACGGACAGTGAGTCAGATCGGACGAAAGGCGACGATGGGGAAAACTACCCGACAGAGGTTCGCGTGAAGGTCGCAATTCACGGGACTAAAAGACTTGCTGCAGGGGAACAACTCCTGCATTGCGAAGTTAACGGTGGTTCATGACGTTCGACCTGACAAAAATCAGGTACGTCGTTGAGCCACCGTCGGTTTTGATCAGGTTGCGTCCACCGCAAGCGCGAAGGAATCGTTGCAGCAACTGTCATAGGTATAGCGTGTACGGACACCGGTGAGATCAGGGCTGTGGGTCATCATGTCGAGGGCTGCTTCAAACGCTTCGCGAGTGATGACCGTTTTAGTCGACCATGTGTCGAGCGCCTTGTAGCCGGCAATCGCATCACGCAGTACCTGAGGGTCCACAGACTCAAAGAATTCGCCGACCGCGGCGGTAATCGCGTCAGCGTCGTTCTGATCAATCCAGTGCCGCGCCTTGCTGTACGCGCTCATGAAGGTCTGTACCTTTTCAGGCTCCTGCTTGAGCATTCTCTGGCTTGTGACGACCGAGCTGAAAGCGATCGGGCCAATCGCCGGCCCGAAGGCGGCGACCAGATGCCCTTTGCCAGCGGCAACGATATTGCGCGCCATGGGATCCTGCAGCTGTACGTAGTCACCGGTTCCCTGCGTAAAGGCTTCGGCCGCGGCGGCCATTCCCTTGAGGCCGCCGACCAGGTTTACTTTGGTCGCATCCACACCCTGAAGATGCAGCGCGTATCGAAGACAGGCCTCCGGCTGCACGGCGAAGCTCGCCGGCACGATGCTTCGACCCTCAACATCGCTCCAGCTGAAATCCGGTTCTGGATTGCGGCCAATGAGCAGAAACCCGTCGCGCTCGTTAACCGAGGCGATATGGATCGGTGTATCGGTAATGCCGTTCGCCTGATCCGACATTGCCGCTGATGGCGCCAGCTGAGCAAAGTCGAGTTCGTCTGCGCGCAGCATCGCGCTCGGGTTCTCGTCTGTTCTGAAGATCAGATCGACGTCGACTCCGGCCTCCGGTAGAAATCGCGATGCTGTCAGGATGACCGGGGTGTAAAACGCGGAACGAAGGCTTAAAACGCGCATGGAAGGCTCGGAATCTGGTTGCGGGGTCGGCATTATGCAAACAATTCCATGGCATTTACCAGCGACATTCCAGCAGGTCTGAAGCGGCGCGCCATCAACGACAAACTTGAGAGCCAACAGGAGACAACATGGCTAACGCCCCAGTTGAAGTCACGGTCGATTCACGTGGAGTCGCAACCGTTCTGCTCAATCGACCCGAGGTGAACAACGCCTACGACGGCGACATGATTAACGCGCTGATCGATGCGGTCGAGACAGCGAGGACCAACGACGCGGTCCGGGTCGTCGTCATTCGGGGAGAAGGGCGTCATTTTCAGGCCGGTGCCGATCTCAAGTGGATACTGTCGGTAAAGCAGGGCACTCGAGAACATAATCATCAAGTCTCCCGGCGAACGGCTCTGGCCATTCGCAATCTGAACGAGCTGAAAAAGCCGGTGGTGGCTCTGGTGCATGGTGGCTGCTTTGGCGGTGGCGTCGGGATGCTGTGCGCGTGCGATATCGTCATCGCGTCCAGGGACGCAATCTTTTCGATTACCGAAACTCGCTGGGGCCTGACCGCGGCGATTATTGTGCCGCAGCTGAACGCGGCGATTGGTGCTCGTCAGGCGCGACGCTACGCACTGTCGGGCGAGCGCTTCGGCGCAGACAAGGCCCAGACGCTGGGGCTGGTGCACGAAGTCTGTGAAGTGGGCGAACTGGATAGTGCGGCGGCGCCTGTGATTGATTCGCTGCTGCACATCGCTCCGGATGCTCTAGCCGAGTGCAAGGACGACATTCTGAGGCTCGGTGACCATGCGGTTGATGATCGAGCGCTCGAGGATCTGATCACGCGCCATGCGGCCGCACGGCAGAGGGCGGAAGCCACAGAGGGCCTCGCAAGCTTCGTAGAAAAAAGAAAACCCGCCTGGTATCCGGGCGGGCAGGCCTGAGCCAGTACTTTGCGGGGTATCGCATCCCGACCCTTTGTCAGGGCCGGGATGCACCCACAAACACCTTGTGCGAGGTGAATCCGGCAGTCGTCTGGTGTTTAGACGAACAGGCCGGAGAGTCCAAGACCGGTTTCGATCATCGCGTTACCGCGCGACGGGAAGACCGTTGACGATGAGCCGGGCTCAACCCAGTCACAGATCGTACCGAGAACGTGATCAAACTCTGTCAGGCCGTCGATGTCCGGGCTGACGTCGTGCATTTTTGAAAGCTCCGAGACGGGGAACTGATCGCCGTAAATGCCGCCGTTAACGCGTCCGCCGATTACCAGATAGCTGGTGCCGCGTCCGTGGTCGGTGCCGTTGCCGCCGTTTGCGACAAGCTGACGACCAAATTCACCGGCGATGACGAATACCGTGTTGTCCCTGGCATCGGCCGGAAGGTTCTGCCACAGCACATCGAATGCTCGTCCTGCGCCAAAGAGGTCGTGCAGGCGCGGTTCGATCTGTTCGGCCTGGCTGTCGTGTGAATCCCAGCCACCGTATTCCATCGAAGCGACGCGCATGTTGAGAATGTCATTACACGCGATGACGTCGTAGAGGTTACGGGTCTGCAGACCAAAGCTGGCGTTTGCCAGGCGATTGGTGCCGGACCAGTCGTGGAGATCTTTCATCTCCTGTGGTTCGGGAAGACCTGCGAGACGCTCGTCAATCAGGTCGCCGAACTGACGCATGGCGGCTTCGTGGTCAACAAATCGTGCGTAGGGAGACTCCGCGCTGATTTCATTGCGCAGGGCCTGATAGTAAGCCCGCAAGGCACGGGTAACGTTGCCGCGCGCGTCCCAGGGAGCGTTGGAAGTATCGGTGCTGGCGCTGTACAGACTCATGTCTCGTGTGTCGCGCGCTCCGATCAGATTGCCAACGTAGTATTCGTTAATGTCGCCCGACGGGTGCAGGCCGTGACAGAACTCGTTGGGAGCACTCGTCAGGCCGAGCACGTTTGCCCCGGCGAAGCTGGCCAGTCGACCGCCCCAGCCGGACCGGCCAAAATCGTTGACGCCGGACTCACGGTTGCCCTGCATGAGGACGAGTTCGGCGTGGTGGTGATCGCGCGTGGGTGATCCCAGAACGTTGTTGACCACAGCAACGTTGCCGCTGTCCCACATGTCCTTGAGCCACTCACAGGATTTCAGAATACCGAATTCCTGACCGTTGGCGCTGCGATGATAGTAATCGTCAGACCACTTTGCGTTCCTGGCACTCGCGCTGTCGGCAATACCAAAGGAGCGGGCCCGTGCTTCCCAGAACTTGGAGCCGAAGCTGCCTGCGGCAGTCGAATACGCTGGCGGCATGACGTGTCGCCAGTCAGGCCCGCCTCGCAGGTTGACGTTTACCAGCAGACGATTGTTGACAGGAGCGAAAGCGTTTTGGGCGTTAGCCGAGGCGACTATGCCAGGCAGGCCGCCGGTTCCATAAACTGCACCGGTAGCCAGTGCTGAAGTGAGAAAGTCTCTGCGTTTCATGGCTTATTGACCCTCCTGAACGAAAATGAATGGCGTCGCTACGATGAAATTGATCGCCGTACCAACTCGATAGTTTGCATCTTTGCGGCTCTCTGAGTTGCTGCTCGAAAGGGCCATGTTCTGATTGCCAAGACTCTGAACCAGATTGACGATGGTCGGGTCGCTCTGTGCTTCCTGGCTTGTGATTACGCGATACTGGTCGTTTTCGTCGAGACGAAACTGCAGGCTGACTTCGCCTTCCAGCAGTGAATAGACCTGGGCACGCTCGAGCGGTCCGAAGTTCTTCAGGCCATCTGCCATGAAGTACTCCCACAGGTATTCGGCGACGTGCTTGACCGGGTATTGACCGCTGGCGTTCGCCGGAATCATGGACTTCCAGTTGCGCGTCCACGAAACGTTGTTCTGAATGCCTTCAGCCGCCGCGTAACGCCAGAACTCACTGGTGCTGCGGTTGTAGTTGCGAACAAAGATGTCCGGGCTTGAAGCGGCTTCGGTGCCTGTCTGGCCACCAAAAACGTTGTGGCGTGGAGTAAAGACGCCAACGTCTTCAGCGCGAAAACCCTGGTCGCCGCCGTATTTGTTCAGCGCGGCCTCTTTGTTGTTATGGGTCATGCGGTTCGCAAGGATCATGTGGCGTTCGATACTGCTCCAGTGCTTGACGCGGTCAGGCGAGTGAAACAGGTCAGAGACGGCGTAATTGCGAACGAAATGGATCATGTCTTTTTCGGACATGGA
>CALHMG010000103.1 GCA_938034705.1 uncultured Gammaproteobacteria bacterium | reverse complement strand
TAACGAGAAAATGCGCAAACTTGGCTATGAGGTATTTGCACCTGACATGTCGCAGTTTACTCTCGGTGGCGGGGGCGTACATTGTCTTTGTCAGGCATTGAAGCGAGACCCCGGATAACGCGCTTCAGTTAATAGCTGGCGACCACCGGCTGTAACCGCCACGATTTAAATTTATAGAGCACACGAGTGATGACGGCAGAGATTAGAGTAGATGGTGACAGGCTCTGGAAGAGTCTGATGGATATGGCTGCAATCGGCGCCACCGCAAAGGGTGGATCCTGTCGGGTCGCCCTGACCGACGAGGATCGGGAAGGTCGTGATCTGTTCGTGCAGTGGTCGAAAGACG
Organism: uncultured Gammaproteobacteria bacterium; assembly: GCA_938034705.1. Taxonomy (GTDB): domain Bacteria; phylum Pseudomonadota; class Gammaproteobacteria; order Arenicellales; family CALHMG01; genus CALHMG01. The sequence continues at coordinate 8,604 of CALHMG010000103.1, read as the reverse complement.
CAGGTTGTGATGTGTCCATTGACGATATGGGAAATATCTTCTGCACGCGTCCGGGCAAAAACCCCGACGCCGCGCCGATTGTGTCCGGGAGTCATCTGGACACTCAGCCCCACGGCGGGAAATTCGACGGCGTCTACGGTGTGCTTGCAACGCTGGAGGTGATTCGCACACTCAACGATCACAACGTTGAAACCGATGCACCGGTAGAGGTTGTGGTCTGGACCAACGAAGAGGGCGCGCGCTTTGCGCCTGCCATGGTTTCTTCTGGCGTGTTCGCCGGTTTGTTCGAAAAAGACTATGCATGGTCACGCACCGATGCTGAGGGGCTTACGATCAAAGATGAGCTTGAACGTATCGGCTACATGGGCGACGAAAAGTGTGGTGACCGAAAGTTTGGTGCGCTGTTTGAGGCGCATATTGAGCAGGGGCCAATCCTCGAGGCGCAAAACAACGTCATCGGGGTGGTTACCGGCGGTCAGGGACAGCGCTGGTATGACGTGGTCGTCAAGGGTCAGGACTCTCATGCGGGCTCCACACCCATGCCGGGCCGTCGGGACGCACTGGTCGCCGCTTCTCGCGTCATCACGGAACTGCAGGCGCTGGCGAACCGTTTCGCGCCGCACGGCGTGTGCACGGTCGGCAACATGAACGTGCATCCGAACTCCCGCAACACGATACCCGGCACCGTTGATTTCAGCGTCGACATCCGTAATCCGGACGATCAGACGCTCTCGGAAATGAACGACGAATTTCGAAACCTCTGTGAACGGGTCGCCGAGCGTGAGGGTGTTGAGTTTGAAATTGACGAAATCTGGCACAACCCGGCTGTGGTGTTTGATGACGCCTGTGTTAGCGCGGTACGGGATGCAGCGCAATCCATCGGTTACGACAACCAGGACATTGTGTCTGGCGCAGGGCATGACGCCTGTCAGGTTTGCCGCATCGTGCCTACCGGAATGATTTTCGTGCCATGCGCGGATGGACTCAGCCACAACGAGGAAGAAAGCGCCGAACCCCAAGACCTTGAAGCGGGTTGCAACGTGTTGCTCCACGCCATGATGAAGATGGCCGGGTAGCAAAGCTATGAATCAGCACTGGGTGAAGCCGGTCACGCTCGAAGGGACTCACGTCACGCTTAGACCAATGTCGATGAGTGACGCAGACGGGCTGCGTGATGTTGTCCGGGATGGCGAGCTCTGGAAACTCTGGTACACGATGATTCCGGATCCGGACGGCGTCGAGGAATTCATATCCAAAGCGCTGAAAGTGCATGAGACCCGTGGCGATATGCCGTTTGTGGTTCTGGACAAGAGCGGCAAAATCATCGGCTCGACTCGTTATCTCAATGTCGACAACGTCAACACTCGTCTGGAAATAGGCAACACCTTTTATGGGAGCAGCCATCAACGATCTGCCGTCAACACGGAATGCAAGCTGCTGCTGCTGACCTACGCGTTTGAAAAGCTGGGTGCGATTGCCGTTGAGTTCAGAACCCACTGGCACAACAAGCGATCCCAGGCAGCAATCCTGCGACTGGGTGCCAAGCAGGATGGCGTGTTGCGCAATCATCTCAAGTACCCCGACCGCGCACATCGCGACACCGTGGTGTTCTCAATCATCGAGAGCGAATGGCCCGTGGTACGACAAAGTCTGACGTTCAAACTTTCCGGCTGAGCAGTCACCACGTCTGATGATATGACACGTTCAGTGCCAGCCGGTGGAAGGGGCGGATTGGCAGGGCGAGTCGGCGTGTTTCTCGTTGCTACACTCGTTGGCCATGAGCACTAAACCCAAGTACACGAATCTGCGCGACTGGCTCGAGCGTCTTGCGGCGACTGATCGACTCGCGGTTTGCCGTGAGGGGGTCGATCTCAAGTTCGACATTGCCGCGATCTCGAAACGCCTCGACGGCAACCGTGCGACGGTTTTTCCGAAAGCGGGCGGCCACGACATGTCTGTTGTCTCAGGTATCGTGTCGACTCGCGCGTGGATGGCAGAGATACTCGGCGTTGAAGAGGAGGAGCTGCTGGAACACTTTCAGCACGCGGCCGACCATCCGACTCCGTGTAAGGAAATCGGCAACGCGCCGGTGCAGGAAGTTGTGCATCGCGACGTCGATATCGCCAGTCTGCTACCGGTACCCATACACAACGAGCACGATGGCGGGCAGTACATCAGCGCCGGGCTTTTAATTTCTCGCGACTCCCAGTCGGGTGTGCAGAACGTTTCGATCAATCGGTGTCAGCTTCAGGGCGGCAATCGGCTCGGCGTGTTGATCCTGCCGAGGCACACCTGGACGCTTTATGATCGCGCCGAGGCTCGGGGCGAGCCATTGCAGGTTGCAATCGTGATTGGTGCGGACCCCATGTCGTTACTGGCGTCCCAGGCCATTGTGCCGCTCGGCGCTGACGAACTCGAGATTGCGGGTTCGCTTCAGGGACGTGCGATGCCTGTCGCAAAGTGTCTGAGCAACGACGTTCGAGTGCCGGCAGAAGCGGAGATTGTCCTCGAGGGTCGTGTGTTGCCCGAGGTGCGAGAAGAGGAGGGGCCGTTTGGCGAGTTTCCGCAGTACTACGGCACGCCGGCCAAACGTCATGTCATTGAAATTGATGCCATAACGCACCGGCCCAAACCGCTCTTTCATACCATCGTTGGCGGAGCGCTTGAACATCTGGTTCTCGGTCAGATTCCCCGCGAGTCCACCCTGCTGGCACATCTCAAGCGAACGTTTCCCAATGTCGTCGATGTGCATCTCCCTCGAGGTGGCACCTGTCGTTACTCAATGGTGGTCAAGCTGGATCAAAAACAGGCCGGGGAGGCGAAGAACGTCATTCTGGGGTCGTTTGCCGGTCACAACGACATCAAGCAGGTTGTCATCGTCGATACGGACGTCAATATCTACGATCCTGTCGAGGTTGAATGGGCCGTGGTCACGCGTACCCAGGCCGATCGCGACTATGTTGTGATTTCGGGCGCTCTTGGCTCCAAGCTTGATCCCAGTACTGAAGACGGGGTGACTGCCAAACTCGGTATTGATGCGACCAGGCCGTTGACGGCTACCGGTCTGGATTTCAAACGGATTCATGTGCCGGGTGAGGACACCATCGATCCAGCGGACTATATTGATGAAGGTGCGATTGCAAAGTTCAGGCAGTCGCTGAAAGTCGAAGCGTAGAAATCCCGCACAGAGTTGTGAGCAATGACGGCAGCAGAGTTCGATGACTGAAAAAAGACTGATCATAGGAATGTCCGGGGCCTCGGGTGTGATCTACGGAATACGCGCGCTTGAGATGCTCCAGGACCTGCCCGTCCAGACACATCTGGTGATGTCCAAGGCGGCTGCTTTGACCATCACCTATGAAACCGATCGCAGCATAGAGAGCGTGAAATCTCTTGCTGATACCGTGTATTCGGTCAACGATATCGCGGCATCGATTTCTTCGGGTTCGTTCAAAACGACAGGCATGCTGATAGCGCCGTGCTCGATTAAAACGCTGGGTGAAATCACATCGGGTGTGACATCAAATCTTCTCAGTCGTGCCGCGGACGTCGTGCTCAAGGAAAGACGATGTCTGGTGTTGATGGTGAGAGAAACGCCGCTTCATGTCGGCCATCTGCGCAACATGTCCCTTGCGGCGGAAATGGGGGCTGTGATTTCGCCGCCGGTTCCCGCCTTTTATGCCAAACCCGCGACGCTGGATGAAATGATCACGCAGACGGTTGGACGAGTTCTGGATCAGTTTGATATCGAAACACCCCACACTAAAAGATGGGGCGAAGACCTCGGTTAGTCATCGCTCAGCTCGAGGGTCTCTCGATGACCCAGTCCGCGGGCGTTGTCGATAAACAAAATACGATCTGACTTCAGTCGGTAAAAGTTGACCTTGTCGAGCGCGGCTGCAATCTCGGCGGGTGCGTCCGGACCCGTCACCGGAAAACGTTCGGAGTAAGTTCTGATCGCGGCAGCTCTTTCATCGCCGGTTAATACATGGCACCGGCCTTCCAGCTGAATTCCTTTCAGCGCACGCCAGTCATCGAGATTTTCCTGAATAGCGCCGGCGACGCCTCCATCGAAATTGCGAGCATGACGCGTGTGCGGCGCTGACAGAAATATCAGGTCGAGATGATCGGCAACGTAAAAAACGGCACTGGCCCACGGTCCCTCGCTCCCTGATGTAGCGAGGGTGACAACGTGATGCGCGCGCAGGTATGTCGCGATGTCGGTCTTGAGCTGGCTGGTCATCGAGTTATGGATCCTCGGTCGAACGAAGCCTCAAGTTTACGTGTTTAACGCGACAGACGCGGATCTCCCAAGGTCAGCAAGATTTGTCAATCGACCCCGTGATAGCGTTGTTTTCAACGAAACGCGAACCCTGTCGAACATGTCCAACGCCGAGAAAAAAGCCTCAAACCGCGCGGTTTATGAAAAGCGGGTGGCGCGAGTCAGAGACTACATCCACGCGCATCTTGACGAAGACATTGATCTGAATCTTCTCGCCGAGGTGGCGCATATGTCGCCCTACCACTGGCACAGAATCTATAGATCCGTGTGTGGTGAAACCATCGCCTGGACGGTAAAGCGCCTGCGGATGACAAAGGCCGTAGACCTTGTTTCCCGAACCTCATTACCCATCGAAGAAATCGCGGTGAGAACCGGTTACCCCAACGCGCAGTCTTTTTCCCGTGTTTTCAAATCCACCTTTGGCATGCCTCCAGGAAAATATCGTGAGGAGGGAAGCCACAAGCAATTTGATACCAACAACCAGGAGGACCCTTTCACCATGCATCCTGTCAACATACAGAAACTTGAAACGACCCGAGCGATTTCTCTGGAACACAAAGGTAACTACAACAACATTTCTCATGCGTTCGAGACGCTGTTTGGCAAGCTCGCAGCAAACGACCTGCTGACACCGGACATGCAGATGTGCGGTGTCTTCTACAGCGATCCTGATACCGTCGCCGAAGAAGACTTGAGATCCCGTGCGTGTGCGACGGTCGAGTCGGATCTGGATCTCGGTGCGCCGTATGAACACATTGATATCGCCGGCGGCAAATATGCGGTGCTCGAATACACGGGTCCGTACGCCGATATGTTTGCCGCGTATCGCTGGTTCTACGGCACATGGCTTCCCGAGTCAGGGTTTGAAGCCGCCAACCAACCCTGCCACGAGGTATACATAAACAACCCGCAGGACACGCCGCCTGCCGAGTTGCGCACCGATATCTACATGCCACTGAGCTGAGGAGAGGAGGGCTTAACCTGTGACAAAGTCGAAAAAAACCTGGACCGAAAAACTCAACGACACCAAACCCCATGTGGTTAAGCCTGTGCCGAAGGATTTTGCGGGCATGAAGAAGGGACAGGTCATGCTCGTGCCATCGGCGAAAATTGTCGACAGGTACATTCGTTCAATCCCCGAAGGCAATTCGATGGACATCAAAGAACTGCGCGCCCGGCTGGCTCGCCGCTACAAAGCGGAGGTTGCCTGCCCGGTCGCAACAGGCTTTGTGTTGCGAACGGTGGCCGAGGCCGCATACGAGGCGTTCAATGCCGGCACGGGTATTGATGACGTGACGCCAGTGTGGCGAGTGATAGACGACACCACGCCGACGTTGAAGAAGCTTTCGTTTGATCCGAACTTTATTCTCGATCAGCGACTGGCCGAAGGACTGCCCGCCTGAGGCCGTTGTGGCGTTATTCAGCCGCAGCGCTTTGGCACTCTCTTGACATCACGGGTCTGAAATGAAAAAGTAGTTAGGATATTAACTAATTGCTTTAAGGCGGACCGCTTTGCAACTGGCCTCAAAAACCTACGGCGTCAGCGACATCGCAGACGCACAGGAGTTCTATCACTCACGCGGCTGGACGGACGGCCTTCCGGTTGTTCCGCCGACCGCCGATTCGGTTGCCGCATGTCTCGACTGGATCGGTATGCCGGCAGATTTTCTGGTCGGCATAGAGCCTGTCAGGGAACGGGCAATTACTGCTGAGAAACTCGCAATCAACGCCGTGATGGCAGGCTGCCTGCCGATGCACTTTCCCGTTGTCGTTGCCGCATTCACGGCAATGCTCCAGGAACCGTATCTGCTTCATGGTGCTACTGCCAGCACCGGTGGCTGTGCGGCACTGATCGTCGTCAACGGTCCGGTGCGTCGTGAGCTTGGTATGGACGGTACGTTCAACGCTCTGGCCGCCAGTGATCGCGCAACAACATCGATCGGCCGCGCGATCAGACTGATACTTATCAATCTCATGGACGTGCGGCCAGGGCACGTGGATCGATCGACCTTCGGCCACCCCGGCAAGTTCAGCTACTGCGTTGCAGAGGATGAGGAGAACTCGCCCTGGCTTTCACTCGCGGAGGAACGCGGCGTGCCAGAAGAGGCCTCTGCGGTAACGGTCATGTCGGCATCTGCGCCGCGTCAGATCATGAACGAATGGACTACGCAGCCTGAAGAAATTCTCGACACGTTTGTGGCCGAGATCAAAGCCAACATGCGGCATTACTCAATCTGGCCAGGTAACTACGCGATCGTGATCCCGCCGCAGTTACGCACCCACTTTGAGGCGGCTAACTGGACCAAGGCGGATATTCGACGCTACGTATACGAAAACGCACGCATCCTTCGAAGCGAGTGGGCCGACTGCGGCAAGAGCGCAGTGGTGCGCGATCGCGGTGACACCGAATACGGAGCACTCGCTGACGAGGATTCCCTGCTCGTCATTGCAGCCGGCGGTCCGGCCGGCGGTTTCGGTATGATCATTCCTCCGTGGCTCGGTCACAAAAGCCGTGCCGTGACTATGGCTATCGGTGCCTGCATCGACTGTGAGCCGCCACCTGCTAACTGATTTCATAAACTTTCACTCACTCCATTTTCTTTTTTGTCAATTCAAGGATTCGTACTCATGTCGATTCAGATACTCGATCCGACACACGAAAACGATTTTGCGCAGTTCAACCCCGCGAAACGCCTGTCCAGTCTCGAGGGTGCAACTCTCGGCGTGATTTCAAATGGCAAGGAAGGCACGAAAGCATTTTTTCATGCCTTTGAGCGCGAACTTGTTGACGCCTACGGGGTCAAAGAAGTGGTGCAGCGCGTTAAGTCCAACTACAGCGCACCCGCTGACCCGCATCTTCTCGAAGAAGCGCAAGAATGGGACGCGCTGGTCGCAGGGATTGGTGACTGAGGCAGTTGCTCGTCGTGCAGTTTGCATGACGCAGTTGCTGGCGATCGTCTTGCGGTGCCCTCAGTTGGAATCATGACAACGCGCTTTGTCAGCGCCGCTGAGCTGATGTCACGAGTGCTCGGTGCGAACGACTATCGTTTTGCCGTGATCGATCATCCGATCAGTAGCGCCAGTCATGATGCGCTTGTGGACCAGGCTCGCCAGGCGGCTGCTGAAGCGAGTTCAATTCTGCTAACTTCGGACTGATCGAATTCAACTGGTGCGAGTAGTGATGAAAGCAACGTTCAGATTCCATGCAAGGTCAGCGGTAGCGGTTTGCCTGCTGGGGAGCATCCTTGGGATTATTCCTGCGGTGTCTTTTGGCGACACGCAAAGTCCCGCCAAGGTGGACCTGCACGTTAACTATTACTATCCGCCAATCACCTCGTCAGAAGTCTACCGGTCGCGAACCGGGACTCTGCCTGGAAGCGACCGCTCCCGACGGATTACGTTTGTCACGCAGTTTATGGCGCAGATGATGGGCGGGGCGTATGCGCCGGGCTATGTTGTTTTCGCAAAAGGTGGCGATGCGCAGAAGATGATCATTACGGCGACCGACACTGATCGGTTCGCCACCCTGTATCAGCATCGAGCGCTCCTGGCGGTGTTAACAGCGCAGGCGCGCGGAAGCGACCTGTTCCGTCAGGCCAAAGTCGAGGATGTGTTTACTTTTCTGGATCTGCTGAAGCTTATCGGCTTCAAGCAGTTAACCGTTACTAACGGTGTGGATTTCGCGCATCAGTTTACGATCGAGTAGCGTGATCGCGCTCAAGCTTCGACGCTGACTTTCTCCAGCCAGTTCGACAGTTTTTCGACCAGTGCGGTCTTGTCCACGGGTTTGGACAGGTAGTCGTCCATGCCGGCTTCCAGGCACTTCTCACGATCACCGCGCATCGCGTTGGCGGTGAGCGCAATGATTGGCACTCTCTCGAATGAGTTGGAATGTTCTTCGGACCGAATCGCGGATGTCGCCTCAAGGCCGTTCATCACGGGCATCGACACGTCCATTAAAACGACATCGGGTTTGAACTCGAGGTATTTCTCTACGGCGATGTGGCCGTTTTCAGCAATGCACAGCTCAAGATCGAGTTTCTTAAGCATGCTGGTTATGACAAATTGATTCGTCTTGTTGTCTTCGGCTATGAGGATTCGCCCTTTGACGCCATCGTGACGGCGCTCGTTGTCTCTCGGCGTTATCGCTTGCTTCAGCGCTTGCTCATCAAACCGGCCGGTTTGTTCTGTCTTGTCCAGAGGTAGATCCACCAGTCCCGTAAACACCGAACCCTTGCCAAATTCTGACTCGACGAGAATTTCGCCATCCATAAGTTCGAAGAGTCGTTTGGTAATGGCAAGTCCAAGACCGGTGCCTTCGA